>JAYRWZ010000447.1:0-2910 GCA_041917875.1 Chloroflexota bacterium
CAACTATCCCCAAACGTCCGCTTGTTCCAGCCCCGACATAAAAGAGTCTGCCCCCGTTTTTGAAGCGTTCAACCATTGCATCAACAGCTTGGGCTATATACGGCAACTCACGGCGTATTGCCGGCGCAACCAAAGCATCCTCATCATTGATACATTCGAGAATATTGATGGTATCGGCACTGTCAATATTGCTTGATTTCGTGTTTTTTTGCTCTGTCGGCAATGATTTTATCTCATGAAACAATGGTGTCATCATTGGTCAATATCCCTTTCTCAGCCCTAATGTTCGTAATTTTGTACACTATTTTACTCATTTTCAGCGTAATACGCAATGTCTTCCACTTCTTTAGACAAAAAAATAGCAAAAGCAACATTGATATTAGCGAGCTGCAATATCTTTGCCGCAATTGTCTTTTTCATCAGTTACAGTTATACGGACGAATGGTTATTTGTCCTTGCAGGATCGCTTATGGCTTTGGCAGGCATAGGCATTTTGCTCTTATATCGCCGCATCAAATCCAAATTAGGCAATCTTTCCGAAGAATAATATCATGATGAACAAAAGAATTCTCATAACGGGAGGCGCGGGCTTTCTCGGGTCGCATTTATGCGATAAATTTATTGGGCACGGCTATACGGTGGTGTGTATGGATAATCTTATTACCGGTTCTATGGACAATATTGCCCATTTGCTTGGTAATCAACAGTTTAGATTTATCCATCATGATGTGACAAATTATATGTATGTGGAAGGCAATGTGGATTATATACTCCATTTTGCTTCTCCGGCATCGCCCATAGATTATCTGAAATTCCCCATTCAAACTCTCAAAGTAGGTTCCTTGGGCACTCACAAAGCTCTTGGTTTGGCAAAAGTAAAAAATGCACGTTTTTTATTGGCAAGTACAAGCGAAGTGTATGGCGATCCATTGATTCATCCGCAACAAGAATCGTATTGGGGTAATGTGAACCCTGTCGGATCTCGCGGCGTATATGATGAAGCCAAACGATTTGCGGAAGCGATGACGATGGCTTATCAACGTTATCATGGTGTGGAAACGCGCATCATCCGCATATTTAACACCTATGGCCCCAAAATGCGTATCGAAGACGGAAGGGCTATACCCGCTTTTATGTCGCAGGCACTGCACAATCAACCCGTTACGGTTTTTGGAGACGGAAGCCAAACACGGTCGGTATGTTATGTGGATGATTTAGTCGAGGGTATTTATCGGTTGCTTCTCTCCGATGAAACAATGCCTGTCAATATTGGCAATCCCGATGAAATTTCCATGCTTGATTTAGCGAAAGAAATTATTGATATTACGGGATCAAAAAGCGACATTATTTTCAAAGAATTACCGGAAGATGACCCAAAAATCCGACAACCCGATATTACGATAGCACGCACTCGCTTGCAATGGGAACCTCGCATTCAAAGACGCGAAGGGCTTATAAAAACTATGGAATATTTCAAAAAACGTTTAGGTCTTTAATATTTAACATCACACACTCTACAAATTTTCACTAAAGGATATAGACTATGTTTGAACCCCAAAAAGAAAAAGTAAAAAAGCTCCTTGACAGAACAGATCAATTACGGAGGTTTCTTTGACGTTGATGTCAAAATTCAAGAAATAGGAGAAAGAGAAAATCGCAGTGAAGCACCCGATTTTTGGGATGATAATAATGCAGCCCAGAAAATTATGCAGGAATTAGCAGAAATCAAAGAATGGGTGCAATTATTTATATCCACTAAAACCGCTGTGGACGATGCAGACGCCCTTATTCAATTAGCTGAAGAAATGGACGATGCTTCGATGGAAGCCGAAATTGACCTCGAAGTGATCAAAGCTGCCGATGCAGTTGAAAACTTAGAATTACGCAAAATATTGTCAGCGCGCGCCGATGAAAAAAATGCCATTCTCACTATCAATGCCGGAGCAGGCGGCACAGAAGCGCAAGATTGGGCAGAAATGTTGTTACGTATGTACACACGCTGGGCTGAACGCAAAGGATTTGCCGTTTTTCTTGCTGATGAACAAGAAGGCGATACCGCAGGCATTAAATCAGCGTCAATAGAAATTCGCGGCAAATATGCTTATGGTTTTCTTAAAGCGGAAAATGGTGTTCATCGTTTGGTACGTATTTCTCCTTTTGATTCTAATGCACGTCGCCATACTTCTTTTGCTTCGGTGTATGTATATCCCGAAGTAGATGATGAAATTGAAATCACTGTCAATCCTGCCGATGTTGAAATGGACACCTTTCGCTCCGGTGGCAAAGGTGGGCAAAATGTCAATAAAGTGGAAACTGCAGTGCGATTGCGTCATATTCCCAGCGGTATTGTTGTCAGTTGCCAACAAGAACGATCGCAACATCAAAACCGTGAACGCGCCATGACAATGCTTAAATCACAATTATATGCAAAACGCCTCGAAGAAGAAGAAGCAGAAAAAGCAGCTATTGAAGGGGCAAAGAAAAAAATAGAATGGGGCAGCCAAATTCGTTCTTATGTTTTTCAGCCCTATACTATGGTCAATGATCACAGAACTGAAATTAAAAAAACGGATGTTCATTCCGTTATGGATGGCGAATTAGACGATTTTATTCGCGGCTTTCTCCTTATGTCCGAAGAAGAAACGCAAGAATAAATTCACTCAAAAATGTGGTTGTAATTGTAGAAATTCAAGTACTTCATTAACAATAATGTTCTTCAATAATGTACATCCACAACATCACTGTAAACCAAGCATATACTGCATTTCATGATACCTTTTCTCGAAAAAAATAAACCATTGCAAACGCTTCATACTTTTGGTTTTGAGGCGTTTGCACAATATTATGCGGAAATTCAGTCATTGCAAGATCTGGAAACTGTTTTGCAGGACTATGACAATATTCCCAAGC
>JAYRWZ010000448.1:0-2515 GCA_041917875.1 Chloroflexota bacterium
ACTTTGGATTGCTAATCTGCTGCCGGGTTTACATTCTATGGTACCACCTATATCAACAATAAACCTATTTATGCGGAGAAAAGCATCTTCTTCCAGAAGTAAAGTGCCGCCATCTTCGACGACAACAGCACATTCAATATCTGCCGACGCATATTTGTTAGAACGCACACGCAATGTGCCGCCATTTTTAATAATAATTTTGCGTGAAGCATCGGTGGAACTTATAAGCGACGATGGCTGTAAATCTAAAAAAGCACCTGCTCGGATTTCTATATCTTTATTGCCTTCCATAGAAAGTATGCCACCCGGTTGTACACGACATAGTGCATCATTATCCACAATAAAATAACCATTATTTTTTAATGACACTTTACCATTGACTTCACACATATTGTTTGCCAATATTGTTTCATCGGTTTTTGATTCTGTTGGTGCATGATTTTTACAAACTATGCCCGTTCCTGCATTTTCCGATGAAGTAATAAGCAAATCGCCTGTTTTTATACGTCCTTCAAGTGTGATATTTTCCAAATATCCTGTGGAAAGTATAAGTCCATGTGGTTCATTACTATTAGCTCGGGCTGCTGTCACTATTTTATTATTACCCGAAGCATTTTGCGTTGTTGCGATTCCATCTTGTGCAAGAATACAATTGCTTGGCACTGTAAGTACGGTATTTGTGCCATTGATTTCCGTTTTTCCATTATTATTTTTCCATGCCGGCTCTCCAGTAAACGCAACCCCACCGGCTTCAAGTACTTTTTGTGTTGAGTTTTTCCATGCGCCCATGTGCATTAACAATTTATTATCTTCATTTATTTTGCCGGCACCTGTTGTAAAAGGAAGGGATAATGAACTTGAATAGGAATAATTCGCTTTATTGGCTATCGTATGCGCAACCGCTCGATACGCATTAACTTTGCCGAACCCCATTCTTTGTGCCCATGAGCGTTGCAATACATCATTTGTTTGAACAATGTAATCGAATTGATAAGGGGAGCCATCGGTGTTCTGTTGTCTGTATTTAAATCTTTCCGAACCATTAGATGTCTTGTAAAATTCTTGTGTAGGAATATTATTGTAGTCTAATAATTTATCCGTTGTGAATGTAACGATGTTATATACTTTTCGCTGAATATCTGCTCCATTAGTTATAGTGCCATTGGAGCGATTCAGCGCAATACCTGCATTATGATGAACAGAATACATCAATCCAACAATACCGGAAACTAAAGGCGCGGCGAATGATGTTCCAGACTCATCAGGATTTACATATTCAATATAATCAGTACCATTGATTCTTATTGTCTTATATGTAGCAGCAAGTACATTGTTACCCGGCGCAACTACATCAATTCCTGCTTTTTCTTTAGTAGCACTTCTTTGAGAAGGGTTTCCATTTACATCAAATTTATTGATTCCTTGAACAAAATTCCATCCAGGGCAAAATTCTTCTTTGTAACTTGATGCATATATGTCATTATAGGGATTGCCACCAAGATTTGTTAGCGATCCATCTGGATTATAATGCTTAAACTCATCAATACAAGGAACTCTATTTGTAACTTTAGGACCCAATAAAACGCTCTCGCTGCTTTGCAAAGCACCCACATTCAGAATCTTAGTGTCTAAATTTGGATTAGAAGCATGAGGAAGTACAAGAACACCCGGATAATGCCCATCAGGTCCTGCCTCCTTTAAGATGTAAGGATTTGATTGAATTGTTATACTAATTCCTCTTTCCTCCATCTTATTGCCGGCAGCAGCTACAATGACAATTCCGGAATCTATACAGTTTTTGTAATGTAATCTGCCTGTCGAACTCAGATAATTCGTACCATAGCTACAGTTGATTATGTCAAAGTGTCTATAATGATGTGAAGCATCATTATCTAAATCATAACTATAATATTCTTTTTGCCCATCTGGAAAGTAGTTAATAAAGTACCCTTGACAATTGGGGCATGATCCTACAAGTGATTTTCCATTACCGAATTCGTTTGCAGGAGTGTCATTATTAGAAGTAGCAATAGCCATACTAAGTACTGCTAGAACGTGATAATCCTTCTGTGGTTGCGTTAGTCTAATTCCATTACCGGGGTTTGTGGTTTGAATCCAATTTTGTAAATCAGGGTGACCTGGTCCTGACAATTTGTTAATTCCGACATCAGCGGCACCCAACAAAACACTATTCTTACCTTTCGTAATTTCCCATGCCATAGGTAATGAAACTGAATAAATTTGCCATGCAAATCCCGTTTTATGTCGCAAAGGATTAAATGTGTGTTCACCATAACCATAGGGATTATCATAACTTGTAAATTCACGAAAAGAAGTGCCCGGCTTAACTCCTTTGTCATTTGGTATTTCATTGAGAAAACGAATATCAATGTATGATGCTTCACCAAATTTAGCAAGAGTATCTTTTTGCATGGAATCAAGATGTCGTATAACATTTCTAATCGGAACATAATTATCGAACTCAAAAGTAAGATTATATCCTAAATGATTAGAA
>JAYRWZ010000449.1:0-2409 GCA_041917875.1 Chloroflexota bacterium
TGGTTAGAGAGCTTAAATTCTGACTTCGCATCACAGATTCGTGATGCCATAGAAGTCCAAGATTTTGAACATATTGAGAATTTACTTTCCCAATTGGATGTTCAAGCGAAACAGCATGACGCTGTCGTGACTTTATTGTCAATTTGTGCATCCCAATCTTATAAAGAGATTATCGAAGTACTATCACAATTAGAAAATTAACAATATAAAAGATACATATATGGACACCTCCAAAAAAAACCTTGTTTTAGTTGTTGATGACGTTGAGCAGAATGTAGCGGTTGTTTCGCAGATATTGCGCTCACACGGCTATGCCGTTATGGCTGCATTCAATGGTGAGACAGCATTGAGAATGCTTGAAAAACGTGTCCCGGATCTAATTCTTCTTGATATTATGATGCCTGTTATGGATGGTTTTGAAGTTTGTGCAAAAATTAAAGAAAATGACAATTTAAAAAATATTCCTGTTATTTTTCTTAGTGCTTTAAGTGATACGGAAGTAAAAGTCAAAGCGTTTAATACCGGCGGTGTGGATTATGTATCGAAACCCTTCCAAGAGGCTGAAGTTATAGCTCGGGTAGCTGTTCACATTAAAATAGCAAATTTAGAGCGAGAACAAAGAGATTTTATTGAAAAATTGACGGTCATGAATGACGAAAAAGATCGTTTAATGCAAATTGTGTCTCATGATTTGCGTTCACCGTTAGGGGGCATTAAGGGTTTATCCGAAATATTACAAAATGGTGCTGAAGCAGAAATGCCGGAATTGGTGCGTGAGTTTTCAGAGATAATAGTTCAAACATCAGATACCTTGTTAAATTTAGTAAATGATTTATTGGATTTAGCCAAAATTGAGTCTGGAAAACAACGGTTAAATATTGATGACTTTGATATAGTGTCAGTTTTGCAAAATGCGGTACGTTTACAAGAAAAAGTTGCGATTAGCAAAGGATTGCAACTTGTATTTCAGCATTCATTACCTCAAGTTCCCTTTGTAATTACCGGCGATGAACCAAAAATTACACAAGTGATAAATAATTTGCTTTCTAATGCTATTAAGTTCACACCCAAAGGTGGATCTGTGGATTTGTCACTTTCTTCTCTTAGCGACACACAGATTTGTATTGTTGTGAAAGATACAGGTATTGGAATTCCATCTGAGCATTTGCCAAAGGTGTTTGAAAAATTCGGCAATCATCAACGAAGTGGCACATCGGGCGAAAAAGGCACCGGCTTAGGCATGACTATAGTAAAGACATTTGTTGAGCTACATAATGGTACAATTGTAGTTGAAAGTGAGCAAGGTGTCGGCACTAGATTTACGATTGTGCTCCCTGTGCATGCAGAACCCAAAGAAGAATAGGCGACTATATATCTATAATCGCCTAATGGCAGAGAAATGTATTGTTACATTGTGGCAAGTTGTGTGCGAATGATTGTGATGCCTTCAATCATTTCATCGGTTGTCAAGGTTAATGCCGGTCGGAAACGAACGCTTTTGTCACCGCAACCCAAGATAATCAATCCGTTCTCATAACATTTTTCCAGCAACTTTGAACGTATATCGGCTGTGGCTATATCAAATGCACAAAATAATCCCCGCCCGCGTGGGTTGGAAACAATAGTTGGAAATTCTTCGGAGAGATGTTGCAACTGGGCTTGAAGTTCTTTACCAACTTCTTGCGCATTTTGTAAAAGCTGTTGCTGATGAATTACCTCAAGATACTTTGTTGCGCGAGCCATATCCACATAGTTTCCGCCCCACGTTGAATTGATGCGGCTTGGAACACGGAACACATTATCGTCAATGTCGTCAATTCTATCGGTGGTAAAAATTCCGCATACTTGCATCTTTTTCCCAAAACTCATGATGTCCGGTTGAACGCCTAACTGCTCATGCACCCACATTGTGCCTGTTAAACCTACCCCTGTTTGCACCTCATCAAATATGAGTAGTGCATCGTTTTCATCGGCAAGTGTACGAAGCTGCTGCAAGAACTCAGGACGGAAATGATTGTCGCCACCCTCGCCTTGGATTGGCTCAATGATTATGGCAGCAATATCGTCAGGGTTTGACACAAAAGCCTGTTTTATTTGCGCAATTGATAAATTCTCTCTTGCTATAAGTTCTTCCATATTATGATCGCGTAAAGGGAAGAAAATTTTGGGATTGGATACTCGAGGCCAATCGAACTTAGGATAGAGGGCAACTTTCTTTACATCCGTATTGGTTAGTGACATTGTGTAGCCGCTTCTTCCGTGGAATGCCTGCTTGAAATGAAGAATCTGATGTCCTTTTTCATGAACATAACCTTTTCTGAAATTTTTGCGAACTTTCCAATCGAATGCTGTTTTCAAGGCATTTTCAATGGCTAATGCGCCACCTTCAACAAAGAAATAATGTTTGAA
>JAYRWZ010000450.1:0-2318 GCA_041917875.1 Chloroflexota bacterium
GTGTCTGTACAAATTATATTGCAATAGAACGTGATATTACACGCATCATTGAAACTGATTTGCAAATTAAAAAACTAAGTGTTCAATTACAATCTATTTTAGATAATGTTACGGGCTATATATTTTGCAAAGATTATGACGGGAATTTTCTTTTTGCCAACAAATCGCTGGCTGAGCTTTTTGGCACAACTGCCGACACTATTGTCGGAAAAACCGATGCGGATTATGGTGCGAATGAAGCCGAGATCGTACAGTATTTAGAGAAAGACAGATATGTTATTGATAGTAAACAATCGCTTTTTATTCCCGAAGAAGTAATTTTACGAAAAGATGGTACGCGCGGTGTATTCCAAACCACCAAAGTGCCCATTGATTTTCCCGGGGTTGAAAAAGGGGCGGTACTTGGTGTATCTATTGATATTACCGACCGTAAAAACTCAGAGATAATTATTCAGCAAAAAAATGAAGAGCTTGCACAAAGTGAAGCCGAATTGCTTGATAATCTTTATGAGCTGACGGAGGCGCAAGAAGAACTCCAAAGACAAAAAGATGAAATTAACGAGATTAAAGAGCGATTTGAATTAGCCGTCCGCGGTTCCAATAATGGAATCTGGGATCTTGATTTGCGTACCAATGAAATATATTATTCGCCCAAATGGAAAGAAATACTCGGTTATGATGACAGTGAGTTACCGAATCACATAGATACTTTTAATCAGCTTATACATCCCGAAGATAAGGAAATGGTTTGGTCGCAGGTAAACAGCTATTTAAGCGGAGATGCGTCTGAATATCAAGCCGAATTTAGAATGAAGCATAAATCCGGCGATATTGTGTGGATACTAACAAAAGGCGGTGCAGTTTTTGATGAAAAAGGAAAACCCTATAGAATGACGGGATCTCATTCAGACATTACTCAACAGAAACAGGAAGAAATCCGACAAAGAGAACGTCAAAATAATATTGAACGTCACAATCGCATACTTACTCAGCTTACCACGACACCTTTTTCCACCTATCAATCATTACAAGGTGCATTAGAAACTATTGCAAAAGCAACATCTGTCGGGTTAAATATCAATTCTGTCAGAATTGGGAATTTTCTTGAAAACAATGATATGGAATGTGCTTGTTGTTATATGGCTGACATTCAGCAATATTCTTCCGGTTCGATAATCCCATATAATTATGCCGAGAATTTCATCTCTTCATTAATTGCCGGCAAAACAATTTCAACGAATAATGCTTTTGAATATGCGGATACCAAAGCACTCAAGGAATTTTTACTCACACCATACAATATTCATCGTGTTCTGGCAATACCTGTCAGGAATGATGGCGTAGTTATCGGGGTTTTGTGCTGTGAATCAACAGACAGGCATTTGCAATGGAATGATGACGATGCGAATTTTGCTCGCTCAATAGCCGACTTTGTAGCTATTTTGTATGAGTCAGAAAAAACACGGAAAGCCGAGCAGGAAACTATCTATAAAAGCAATCTTTTGCATATACTTTCAGCCACAACCGAACGATTATTGAAAGATACTGACTGGGTTCATGCCTTAAAAAACAGTTTTAACGAGATTGGTGACGTATTTATGAATGATAGAATTTACTACTATCAAATAATTACGGATCAAGAAACGCGCGAGAGGTCAGTGGAAACTTTAATCGAATGGGTGAAATCTGATAATATTATAAGAGAAAATATAGCCGGAGTGCATCAGTTACCTTATTCGACATCAAGAACATTTTATCTTGATATTTTTAGAAAAGGATATTTTATTGCTGATATTGATACGATGCAGGATGCTGCTTTAGCGAGGTTTATGAAATCTCAAGATATTAAAACTGTGTTAATTTTCCCAATATTTAAGAAAAACATCCTTATCGGTACTTTAGCTTTTGAAAGTTGTGAGCGTCACAAAACATGGATTGAATCCGAAATTTCTATCTTAAAAACGCTTACCAATAATATTTCAGTTTCTATACAGCGTCAGGAACATGAGAAAGAAATAAGGGCAAAACAGCAGCATTTTGAGTCTGTAATCGAGAATGTCCCCGGTGTTACGTACCGTTCTGTGCAAAAAAACGGCAATTGGGTATTTTCTTTTATCAGTAATGAAGTCGAACGTTTATCCGGTTACTCGCAAGATCATTTTCAAAATCAGACAACATATAATTGGTCAAAGCTTGTTTTTGGTGACGATAAGCTCCGTATAAGTAATTATGTCAAAACACGTTTCACATTTGATGATTTATTGCAGGTCGAATACCGGATATCTACTGCTGACGGTACAGAAAAATGGGTAGAAGAA
>JAYRWZ010000451.1:0-2557 GCA_041917875.1 Chloroflexota bacterium
ATCAATCTGTATTTTGAGTATTTTTCGAGGAGACGATTGCACTGTATGCGAGGGCTTTTGGAGCGGGCTAAAAGCTCCCACCAATGGTCTAACACCCCAAAAAGCACTTTGTTCATGATTAAGTACAAAAACCGGAGAGTCTTTTGGTGCTGAATGCAAACTTTCCGGTTTTTCTGTGAAGCGTATGACCGCAGTAATGCTTGTGGGAATATGATATTGACCCGCTGCTGCATCATACTGTGCGGTGGTTATGAAAAGGTGAGAAAGGTGTTTATCTCTTGCAATGCCGGCATAGCGAAGCGTTGCCCAAGGCTGCGATTGTTTTGGCTCTTGATTATTCTTTGTTCCATTCGTATGAACCACCGTAACAGAGGAAAGAGTGAACCCCGTGGGCGAAGGTACTGCAATAGGAATATTGAGTGTATATTCACCGACGGCAACATCTTTAATTCTTGGTGTGATGAATTTGTGTCCATCACGCAAGGATGTGTCGTATCCGAGAATCTTTGGTTTATATGTGATAATAAGTTCGGTAGGATTAGAGCGAATAATTTCCACTCCTGTCTGTTTCCATGATGTCGCATCCGAAGCACTTACAACGAAAGTGCTTAGAACCAGCATTATGCCATAAATCATCAATGTAGAGGTCATAGTATTACTCTTAAAGAATGTGACAGAGTTTTTTCTAAGGACACGGCACAGCCGTAAAAGTTTCAAGTGCTTTTGCAATATTAACATGATTGACACTAAAGTCCGCACTTGTTACAAAAGAACGAAAAAACAAAGTTTGTGTCTTGAAAAAAGCCGACGAGTACTTCACTACATTATTTCTTTCCAATGACAACCAATGATGACTGATCACGACAACCGAAACAATGTTATCTGATGAAGTATGCTGATTTAAGAAGTAAAAAAGACCAGTAAATGTCCTTATTTGTAATTGGAGATCGCTGCATGATTTGCTTCCACAAAAACGCCTCGCCATCGGGGGGATGATGGCAAGGCATGCAGCATAAAGAGGATGACGACTTTCGTCGTCGAGCGGGAAACGAGACTCGAACTCGCGACCCTAACCTTGGCAAGGTTATGCTCTACCAACTGAGCTATTCCCGCTTGTTCCCTTATTGGGGTCGCAAAAATACGACCTTTTCCTTACTTTCCAAAAAAAAAATCAAAAATGTTGTAAAAAAATTTGAGCGCACCGTGACATGACTTCCTCAAAATCAACAAAATCAATTACTTCCTTTTGAAGCGAAGTTATGCTCTTTTCTTTGATACCGCATGGTACAATCATCTCAAACTCGCTAAGATCATTACAAACATTGAGTGCAAAACCATGAGAAACCACCCATCGCGAACAATGAATACCAATAGCGCACAGCTTCTTTTCCTCTTGAGTCCATACTCCCGTCAAGCCATCTATTCTTTTTGCGGCTATTTTAAACTCTCCCGCAAGTTCAATGATACATTGCTCAAGTTCACGCAAATACCAATGAAGGTCTTCCCTGTAATCACGCAATCGGAAAATTGGGTAGCCGACCAATTGCCAAGGATTGTGTAATGTCACATCACCGCCACGATTGATGGGAATCACTTCTATATTTTGAGAAAGCATCGCGGCTTTGTCCCCGATTACATTCGTATCATTGCCGTTCCGCCCCATTGTAATAACCGTGGGATGATGGCACAACACCAAAGTGTTGGGAGCATCGCCCGATTGTACACGCTGAATAAGCTCATTTTGTTTGTACCAAGCAACACGATACTCTATCAGGCCCCAATGTTCAATAACAATCATGGATTATATTCTCTATGGATAAAAAAGATATGCGACGTTGTCTTTATGCAAGTGAATAGTCATCATTTTTTCTCGTAAATGCGGAATGGACGTATATTTGCACCTATATCTGATAACAACTATTTCATAATACTTATGCAAACGCTTTCCTCCGAAAATAATTTTCTTGCCATTGATACGCATTGTACGCTTGATGAAGCCGCTATCGCTATTGTTTCCGCTCCTTATGAACATACTGTCAGCTACGGTGGCGGTACACGTTTAGGACCGGCAGGCATTATAGAAGCAAGTGCTTTTGTTGAATTTTATGACGATGAATTTGATAAAGAACTTTGTTTTGAAAAAGGTATTGCTACTATTGCGCCCATAGACTTCAATGAACGTATAGACAAAGATGCTCTTGATGATATAGAGTCACAGGTTCGCAATTTATTAGCATTACAGAAGTTCGTGGTTACTCTTGGCGGTGAACATACAATTTCCACAGCTCCGATAAAAGCGCACTATGATTTCTTTCCTTCCATGAGCATATTGCATTTTGACGCACATTCCGATTTACGCGACACATACCACAATACCCCGTTCAGTCATGCCTGTTTTATGGCGCGAGTGGCGGAATTTTTCCCTCCTGAACGTATCGTACAAATTGGTATTCGTGCACAGTGCAAAGAAGAAGCCGCGTTTATAAGACAAAAAGACATAAAGACTATGTACGCATCTGCTATCCGACGTGGACTGTGGGGACAACATTGGCAAGAA
>JAYRWZ010000452.1:0-3497 GCA_041917875.1 Chloroflexota bacterium
GGGTGGTTGTATTTCTTTACACACAGCAAAATTCCCTCTTTTCCTTACCTCATCACCGCAAAGAGAACTTTCTGTCCTGTGGAGGGAATAATAAGGCAATACATACCTGTGTGCCACGTGCTGATATCAATCATGGTGTCCGTGCCATAAAAGACCGTTCTGCCTTGCATGTCGGCAATAAAAGCCGGAGCATTATGAGTGCCGGCAAGGTAAATAGTGGTGTTGGCGGGGTTAGGGCTGATGCGGATAGTGTGTGTTGTTTGCTCTTCCTCCTGCACTCCCACAGGCGGAAAACGTTGTTTACTTCGCCATAGTCCATTCGTAGCCGTTCCAACATAAATCCAACCCTCGGGACTTGCTGCCATAGTGGTGATTTGAAGATTAGTAGGAAATTCAGGAATGGCAGGAAGATTCCCATTCAATAAATGCCATGTCTCCCCTTGGTCTGCTGTACGTAATAAAGGTGAAAATATATCATACATATAGACTCCTCCAATAGAGTCCACACATAAAAAAGATCCCGGTTCAATATAATGTTTTGGTTTCGGTTGAACAAAAGCTGAAATATAATCAAGATTAATACTATCCCATGTATAAGCATTGTCACGAGAATAATAGAGATAATAGGCTGTACTGAAATCCCTACGAATGGCCGCTCTGTGACCGATTGTAAAGCATGTTTGCAATGACTCGGAATAGCGTGCTGAACTATAACCAAAATCTCTCAATTCTGGCAATTTCTTTATGATCTTGCTTTTTCCATTTTTCCAAAGTGTTGCTCTCATTGCTCCAAAGAGTATCGAAGAATCGGGCAAAAAACATAATGTTCGGGGCATACCCTCATTGCAATCCTCAATAACTTGCCATGTCTTGCCATTATCGGTAGAACGCTGAACACAGTTACCACTGCTGATATAGAGTGCATTATTTTTATCAAAAACCAATTCCTGAGGATCCACTACTCCGGGCTCCGTTCGATTTGGGCTAAGACGCAAATCTACAGTATCCCAGATACTGCTGTTCGGTAATAAACGATACAATCGGTGAAAACTATATTGGGGAATATAATAGTATTTTTTGTCGAAGCTTTCTCTTTGCGTTCTAAATACTGTGCCATCGTTGCCAATAGCAATATGGCTTTGGGTTTTGTGAGTGCCGCCAAGTTGCTCCCATTGAAATATATGCTGATTACTTCTGAGTAAACCATGCCCCCTGTACGTACCCACATATATTCTTCGCTGATTGTCAAAGGAGATATTCGTAATCCGAGTACGATCAAGCCCAAGCTGATATTGCCGCCATGATGCTCCTTTGTCACTTGATGCCCAGATTTCATTATGATATGTTTGAACAAAATAACGCCCATCTCTGAGTACGGTAAAGTAACGAATTACAGAATCAAATGGTGTGCGCACACGTTCGATTGAGCTGCCCTTATAATGTATTCTCCATAATTGCACATCATTACTATAAACATCATTCAATGATGTTGGTGAGTAAGCAAGAATGGAGCTGTCTGTGTCTATGGTAATTGCCAATTCTGATCCGGCAGGCGATGGCAATGTGTCAAAAGGAGTAATAAGAGGAATATAAGATTTTCCATCAAAAAGAGAAAGATAACGATAACGTTGCAATATAGCATGATTATTACGCAAAGCAAAGATGGAGTTTTGTGGCTTAACCATAACTTCGGGTACTGTATCTTTTATACGAAATTTATATATCATCGGATCTGTATCAAAAGTACCCTCATCACCCAAATCACAATAGATATACTGCGTTTTTGCATCATAAGATAAACGAGTTTCCGTACATTCATCAAAACGAGTACACATTAATTCTTTCGACAAAATGGATTTCCACGTTACGCCATTATTATATGAAATAAATATATACACTTGTGCTTTCCTTGAGCGTGTGACTCTACCATCGAGCCAGTCCAAATCAATAATAGGCAAATGCGAGCAGGATGCGATAAGTGTCGAATCGTTAATAGATAAAAAATTGCTTGCAGCACGAAGAGTATCATAAGCAAATCGCCAATGCTGAGGTTTTCTGAAGGTATCTATACGAAAAATAAGTTGATGAGGAAACCATGATTTTCCTTGATCTGTACTTTTAAGTATATGTTTTTCACTATAAGTTTCACGCGTAAATAAAGAATTTGGTCTTTTAAACCGTGTATATATATTGTTATTATGCTCGGTAATATTATAAACATGGGGTAATTCCGGAAATTCATACAGCACCGAGTCAAGCCGTGCATTAAGCATCCATAATCCTTCATTATCCACCCATTCACCATTATTATTAACACCGCTGATGATGATATTGCCATTACGTAATTGTTGAGCATACCCGATGGTGAAACTATTGGGTAATGGTATTTTTTCCCATTCCCATTGATCTTGGGCAAAAAGAGAAACATAATCAGCCAAAGTAATAAACAAAGCACAAATGAGGATGATACTACGCATATTTTTCTCCAAATAAGTGGGCAAAATAAAAGAAGCCGCACAAAAGGGGTTTTCCTTTTATACCACCTGTACCGTCACAATGCAAAAAAGTTCCATTTTTGCATCATCTACCTCATCACCGCAAAGAGAACCTTCTGTCCTGTTGAGGGAATAATAAGGCAATACATACCTGTGTGCCAAGTGCTGATATCAATTATCGTGTCTGTGCCATAAAAGACCGTTCTGCCTTGCATGTCGGCAATAAGAGCCGGAGCATTATGAGTGCCAGCAAGGTAAATAGTGGTGTTGGCGGGGTTAGGGCTGATGCGGATAGTGTGTGTTGTTTGCTCTTCCTCCGGCACTCCCACAGGCGGGAAACGCTCGGTGGTGCGATACAATCCATATTGCCTGTCGGCAAAATATACATAACCACGTTTGCTGACTGTCATGTTATTAATTGCACTATGTCTGGGACTACCTTTCGCAATCATTTTTTTATTATCCCAAACACTACCACCATCATCGGAGTAAAGTAAATATGAACTATATGGAGGATCATAAACATATATTCGACCTACACTGTCAATGATAGAACGTATGATTCCGCCATTAGGCGGTAACCATTCTTCACTTAACTTTTGCCACGTTTTTCCGCTATCAACAGAAGTATAGCTATAATAACCACCTGCATCATTGACAAAAGCAATAAATCGTTTTCTGAAAGAATCATAAAGCACACCGTTACAATGATATAGGGGCGATGATTCTTTCTTCGGTCTTCGCACAAATTGCCATGTGCGACCACCATCGGTAGAACGCGATAATGGCTTGGGCAACAGCACAATACTGTCACCCAAAAATGCAGGAACACCACCGGCTAAATATTCTTCATATTCTTTATTGAACTCTTTATATTTGACCATTTCTCTTCGGTCTATGCTTTGCCATGTTGCGCCATCATCACGGCTCTGCATGGTAAAATCAGTATCGTAATATACGCCAAAGAGTGTATAAAGCGTTCCGTCCGGTGATTGAGAAAAA
>JAYRWZ010000453.1:0-13029 GCA_041917875.1 Chloroflexota bacterium
CGCGTGAACATGAATATATTATTCCCGGACCGGAAGCTCATTGGGCAAAAATCGCCTTTGAAAAATACTTCCTCTTTTCTCGAAAACATGGCAAAGTATAAGTTGCCAAATACACATCTACAAAGTCCTTTTCGCTCTTGCGTGAAGGACTTTTCACTCTTCCAAATCCTCACAAAAGATTCTATAATCACTTTCACTTGGGTATAAATGTATATTTATGTAAAAGTTCATCAATCTGTTTTCCTCCCCAATCTTCCGAAAGTGATTTTTTGGTATCTCTTATTGCTATAATTCGATCATAAATATCTTTTCGATTATACTGTAACAATGTAGAAATAGCGGCTATATTAACATGAGGATTCTGTTCAGTTTTTATTCGTTGGAATAATGCTTCAACAATAAAAGGAATCGGATAATCCGCTACAAAAGAAAGATAGTTACTAAATATATTTACTCGGGCATATAGAATTTTATTTCGAATCATCTCTACCGTAAAACTTCTATCAGCATTCATCATTTTTTCTATATAAAGACTTAAGATTTCAGGATACAAATCTATTTCACTCGATAAAATAGTTTTAACTTTGGGTATAACACTCAGTGAGTCTTGATTCCATAATACTAAAAATAGCTTTTCATCAATATTTTTGTATTGATCCCACAGTTGCCATATATTGTCATTATATAAAGGAGTATAGTACGTGGTAAGAGCTGCGTTAACACCCCAGAAAAAAAACCTATCCTGTAACTTTGTTATATTCGATGTATCAAGTAATTTAGTAAAAATTTCTTTTGATCTATTAGTCTTATATGAAGCCAAAGCAAGCAAATATTTTTCATGGAGACAGAACTTACCTTTCGATTCAATTTGCTTATCAGACAGTTCAAGTAAATAAGGAAAGAATAATTCATGCGGGAAGGTTTCTATCATCATACACATAGTATAATCGTCATCTTTATATTGATTTATGAGAGAGAGAAGATACTCTACATCTTCTTCTTTCTGATACAGAGCCAGTTGTTGAATGGCATTCTTATTATATTCGAGTCTGGCAATCTGACGAATCAATGCATAGTTTTTGTCATTGGCAACTAATCGAGATATTGCATCATCACGAACAGATAATTTTGTTTTGGATGATAATAACATACTATCTACTTGATATAATACTCTGTTGACTTTTTTATTTCCATGCATGACTTGATACCTTAGAATCGTCTCCTCGAACATCTTCGTACCCACGGCTTCATACCCTCCCTCACAACCTTCAAGAAATTCTATCTTTTCATAATCATGAAGATGCTCTGAAAGAATGGGTATAGGATCAATTGTCGTATCTTCGACAATAGCCCAGATTGCATACGCACGCACAACAGCATTCGGATGATTCGTTAATCCGATAATTTCATCCCGTGTAGCACTTTTTTGTAATTGAAGATAATTTTTAAATTGCTGAGAAGCACTCCCTGCTATGCCAACAGCACCGGAGTGTAAGACATTTTTCTTTGCAATGTGATTGACAATTCGCCGTGTCTTTTTTGACATTGGTATAGATCGAAACTCATAAGGTCCGCACCCCGATAATATCGCAAGAATATATACACACAAGATTACCTTCACAATTACCACCTTCATTCATTTCTTCAACTAAAATACTGAATTTCATTACAAGACAAAATACTCTTATGAATTTCAGTCGCTCACACGGGCACTTCTCTTGCTCCGAACAGCGATACGGCGGCTTGTTCTAATGGATGATAATCTCTTTGAACTTTTTGGGGTTTTTCATTGCTTTTATCCGTCAACAATGATGTCAATTTTTCTGTGGCGGTAAGTGTGGGTTTCGGTTCCGCAATAATAGCAGTATTTTTCGCAGCATTGAGATTATATTCCGGGATTTCGAACATTTCTTTTTCTTTATGAGCATCATTTGTCATAAGCAGTATTTTTATGGCTTGCTTAAAAAATTCACTTGCTTGTTCTTCGAGTGATGCCACATATTTTTCCAATGTCGTAAAAGCCAGGCGTTGTTTTGGAACAATAGTAATAGAATCATCGGCAAATGTCATCAAAATATCTTTATGTTGAAATTGAAATAACATTTTCACTCCGGCATCTTTAATAGTATCAACAAACATAGCCCATTGTTGTTGCATACTGTCGGCTGTTACTTTTTTTATTGATTGTACCGACACATTTTCTTTTACTTGTCCTGTATGTACGGGAGCAATACTTGCAGCGGTGCTATATGTCGTTGTTGTTTGTTCTTTTACTGTTTGTCGCTGAACTGTTGCAGCGGTTCCGGGATTATGATGAGTGTTTTTTTTTAATTCCTCAATTAACTCTGAAAGTATAACGGTGCTGTCCATCATAGCCATTTGCGAGAGCATAAGTTCAAATCGGAAGCGTGGTTGCGTAGAAAATCGAATTTCTTGTTGCGTGGTGGTCACCAATGTCATTAACCGAATAATATCGGGTTGTGTAAAATGGACTGCTTCGCGTTCATAGCGTTCTAAATATACCGTCGCCGATTCAATAAGTTTTGTACTTCCTGTGGCTAAAACGGACAGCATATTGCGCAAATGTTCCAATAAACCATTCAAACATTCTTGGACTTCATACCCTTTTTCATTCACCATTTGTGCAAGACGGAACATTGTTGCCACATCACGCTGATAAATCGCATGAGTAATGGAAAAGAAAAAATCTTCATCTATGAGATGCAAGGCATTATGCACGGCATCGGAACGCACATCTTTACCGCAAAAAGCCACCACTTGATCAAAAATACTTTGCGAATCGCGCATGGAGCCATCAGCTTTTTTTGCAATTGCCAGCAAAGATTCTTTATCAATGATGATTCCTTCGCCCGCAGCAATTTTTTCTAATTGTGTGACGATGGTATCAATATCCATACGACGGAAATCGAAGCGCTGACAACGGCTGAGAATAGTTGCAGGCACTTTATGCACTTCTGTGGTAGCAAAAATAAATAACAGATGCGGCGGCGGTTCTTCCAATGTTTTTAATAAAGCATTAAATGCGGAAGTGGACAGCATGTGGACTTCATCAATAATATAGACTTTAAACTTGCCGTGGATGGGCGGATATTTAGCATTGTCACGCAATTTTCTCACATCATCCACACTATTGTTGGAAGCACCGTCAATTTCGACCACATCCAGAGATCTGCCTTCGACTATGTCCTTGCAAGAATCGCAGAGATTACATGGTTCACCATCGGGTGCGGGTTGAAAACAATTTAATGATTTGGCAAGTAAACGAGCAGTGGTGGTTTTCCCCACGCCGCGCGGTCCCGTAAAAAGATAAGCATGATGGACACGACCGCCGGTCACGGCATTGCGTAAAGTAGTCGCCACATGGTCTTGTCCAACCATTTCATGAAATTGCATTGGTCGCCATTTGCGCGCCGTTACCACAAATTGTTCTTGTATATCCGCCATGATAAGTTCTCGTAAAAGTATGTGCAAAATTCGGGTATTTGGACGAAATGTCATCATTTTCTCATGATTTTTATCATAAAATGATGGATAAATGGCTAACAATATGTAATTTTCCCTATAAATTTTCTTGAGGACGATACTTATGTCAATGATGATACGCTTTTTTTTCTGTTGTGTACTGAGCTTTGGCGGCATAGCTTGCGGTAGCGAACCACTAAGCGTGCCGGCGCGCATCAGCGATAAAACCACACAAACCGTGACAATTATGGGGATTGTGACCGACAACAATGGCAAGCCACTCCATAATGTGGAAATTGCTCTCGGCACATCATCTGCATTTACCGCGCTAAATGGCACTTTTACATTAAAACCGCAAAATGTCAAAACAAACGGCTTTACCCTTGTCGCCCTCAAATCCGGTTACTTCACTGTTACCAAAAGACTTATCCCTAATTCTTCCTTTATGACCGTCACAATAGCATTACCCGTCTTAGCAACTGCCGATATCATTGCCCATAGCCGAAACGATACTGTCGAAATCAACAAATGTACCCTTTTATTCGCCCCAAATTCATTTGTGAACGGCTCCAATGAGCATAAAGCCGATGCGCAATGTGCGGTGCATATCATTGATGGACAAAATGCCGGCTATATGTTCTCCACCGACGGGAATAGCATAAGCGACGATCCCCAAAGCAGCGGTTTTAATCGTACAGCTTTTTCTTCGCTGGGTCAATATAGAATTGCTGTCTCAACCATGAATGGAACACCGCTCAGTTTACGCAGCAATCAAACCATCACAATGCTCACTCCGGTTCCACCGGCTTTGGGATCAGCACCGGCGGATTGCCCGCTCTGGTTTTATGATAATGAATCACAATATTGGAAACGCAAAGGCAATGCCGTCTATGATCAATCGCAAAATGTCTATGTGTCTTCTTTGGATCGTTTAGGAACATGGATGCTTGCTTTTGAAGATGAAACGGGAACTATAAGCGGAGCAATCACCTGTGGCAATGCTCCTGTCAAAGGCATTATCGTCAATGCGGGCATCAATGTGGCAATCACCGACTCGATGGGCAAATATTCCGTTCCCGCAGCCGTAGGGCAGCATATTGTCGTGGTGGAAAGAGTATTTAACGGAGGACTGACAGCACCAGCTCGCACAGTTACAATTACCGAAAAAGGCAATCAACAAACGATGAATTTGCAATTGCAACGTTGCGGTGTCACTCTCAATGCCAATGTGGTGGACGCTAATGATAAACCCTTGAATGCTTTGATTATAGTGCAGTCCAACGATAATGCATTTATGACCACGAGACCGCTTCTCAACGGTAAGCTGTTTATGACATTACCACCATCGCTCGCTTGTATTCTGACGGTACAAATGCCTGACGGGAAATCAGCGATTGTCAATGTGCAAGCTGCGGATGCAGGCACCACGCTCACCTTACCGAAAATCAAGATACAATAATGTTTTACGAATGATGGGGCGCATCGTATGAGATATGCAATCGTACAGGAAGATTTACCCGACGGTTCCACTCTCATCATCATGCCCGGACTACATTATTGCGCTATTGTCACATCGCATCAAGACGAAATCAATATTCGTATTCGTCATGCAATCACATATTACACGCAGCGTGCTGCTTTTCGTAAACGTTTTCAATATCCATTATGGCTACAATCAGAAAATCGGTCGAAACCGATGCGTCGGCGTCGGAAATGAAATCCTATATCAATCTCAAAGTGCTTTCTCGCTCTGAATTACAAGCACTTTTTGATAATGCTGTCTGGCATGGCGATACTTTGCATATTACTTCCAAATTGGGCAATGGCACTATTGCACTCTTTGATAAAAGAGCAGATATTACTATTGAACTTTCTCTTTTCGGCAGTGCCGCAAAAAAGACTTTAGAAACTATGCTCGATAAAGAATTAAAACAATTATCTCCCAAAAAATGACTTCCTTGCACAATGCCCTTCACGGGATAAAAGTTATTGAACTTGCCAATATTCTGGCAGGTCCTTCGGTAGGTATGTTTTGTGCTGAACTTGGCGCAGAGGTTATTAAAATAGAAAATCCGCATACCGGAGGTGACACCACACGGTCATGGAGCGGCGCATCAGAAAAAGGGCATGATATATCTGCATATTTTTCCGCAGTAAATTGGGGGAAAAAATCAATAACTCTTGATTTAACCAATACCGAACAATGTGCTCTATGCCATACTCTTTGCAGCGAAGCTGATATTGTTATTGTAAGCTATAAACATGGCGATGCCGAAAAATACGGCGTGGACTATAAGACAATATCGGCAATAAATCCACGGATTATTTATGGCTCCATCACGGGTTTCGGTCATGACAATAATCGTGTAGGTTTCGATGCTGTATTGCAAGCAATGACAGGATTTATGAGCATGAACGGTTTACCCGAAACACCACCGATAAAAATGCCTGTCGCGCTCATAGATATTATGGCGGCACATCAATTAAAACAAGCACTCTTACTTGCTTTATTACAACGCAATATCACCGGCAAAGGCACGGCAGTCACGGTATCTCTTTATGGTGCAGCAATTACAGCTCTCGCCAATCAGGGAACAAATTATCTTATTGCACAAAAAACACCACAACGCTTGGGCTCAGACCATCCGAATATTGCCCCATACGGACATATTTTTATCACCAAAGACAAAAAAGAATTTTTACTTGCCATTGGTTCTGATACTCAATTCAAAAAATTATGTGCCATTGTCAATATAGCATTACATGAACACAAAGATTTTTCGACCAATAGTGCAAGAGTGCAAAACAGTACAGCATTATATGCCGCTTTAGAAAAAGTAATTGCCGACTGG
Source organism: Chloroflexota bacterium (assembly GCA_041917875.1). GTDB lineage: Bacteria > Bacteroidota > Ignavibacteria > Kapaibacteriales > UBA961 > UBA2353. Next base: position 6,336 of record JAYRWZ010000453.1, read on the forward strand.
GATGCCGATATAATAGAACAATACTGTATCGCTGCCGATATTCCCTGTGCTGTTATTCGTACAGTAGCAGAAGCATTGGAATCACCGCTTGCAGCACCGTATATTCTTCATGACAATACTATGCGAGGCATACGAACAATAGCTTTTCAGGAACAATCAAGTTTGGATGATATGCCGCCGGTACTGCAAAGACCACCGCATCTCGGAGAACATAATTCTATACTAGGATTAAAGTGATTTTGAAGATGCACATGATTGATTTGTATGATGTTCAATGATGTACACGTATTTTGAAAATTAAGACCACTCGTGTTTGCGTATAATAATGGTATCATAGCAGGGAAAACATTGACAATATTATCAGGGCATTCGCAGGAAATATTCACCGGCTACTATCATTGTCACATAAAAAAAAAGCGGCATATCATCACAAGATACACCGCTTTTATTTTTTATTAATTATGCGTTCTTTTGTCGTCGAGGCATTTCCATAGCCATCATTTGTTTCATTGTTTTTTCCATACCCTCCGGCGAGCCGTCAAGAAAGATAACATTACCTTTACCATTTTCCGCCACATGTTTAAGAGCTTCCGTCCACATTTGGAATAAAATGAGTGAAGAATCCAATCCGGCATCGGTCATTTCTTTGGCAGCAACGCTGATACCTTTGGCTGCCTCTTCACGGAACAATGTTATCCCCTGTCCGCGTAATTGTTGGGCTTCACGTTCGGCAGCGGCGGCAATTTTAATAGCATTTCCCTCTGCTTCGGCTTGCTTCGTTTTTGTGATAAGCAATGCCTGACCTTCATTTTCGGCTGCTGCTTTTAAGTTTTGGGACGCCACGACTTTTGCCATAGACTCAATAATGGCTTTATCGAAAGTAATATCATTAATTTGCAAATCAATTAAATGAAAACCCCATGATTCTAAACTTGCATCCAAGTGCATTTTTACTTCGGAAACAATTTCATGGCGTAAGGCAAGAATTTCTACTTGTTTTTTTGTGGCAACAAAAGAACGTACCGTCCCTTCTACCGTGCGAACAAGCGCCTGCATAAAATTCTTTTCATCAATAAACTTGAAAGCAACATTTTTAATTGTTTCTTCATTTTGTCCCAATACCGAATATAAAATCATCGCTTTAAAATACACATTGGCTTGATCAAAAGTAATTGCCTGAAATTCCAAGTCCGAAGATCTGTTCTGAATAGAGATACGTTTGTGAATTGCTTCAATAACAGGAATTTTGAAATTTAAGCCGGGCAGCATAATACGACGATACTTGCCAAACATGGTGACCACCGCCACCGTTCCTTGCGCCACAGTCTTGACCGAGGCAAAAATAATGAATGCCAATAAGAGAAGGGGTATGATATACGCCATACTATCACCTGTGAAGTTAATGAGTAAAAACTTTTTCTTAGTACAAAACTATCAGATTATTGCCATACGACATCACATCAAAGCCAAAATCAGTATTTTTGACATGAAACAACTATCCGAAAAACTCATTTTTACTCTCAGACAGCAATGATACTCTCTTTACTTTGTTTCCTTATTGATGCCGTTACGGCTATGTATCTTGTGGCAATCGGCACTCGTTATGTATGGAATTATACACTTTTGGGACAAGAACTAAGCCCATTAACATTTTCAGAGACAATGAGTTATGCCGGTATTGGCATTGCAACGGCTCTTGCCGCAGCCGTCAGTGGCATCTCATTTGGCAAACGTCTTTTGCGCCGGCCCTTCCATCCCCCTCATCTTCGCCGCCACACCGACCACATTATCTGGTTATTACTTTTGACTTCTACCATTGCTGCGTGGGTTATCTCGAAAGTGTCATTGTATGATTTATTATCAACCGACGGTTTAACGGGAGCAGCACGCATATTTGCAGATATTATGTCGCCATTAACCGTATTGTTTCAGCCGATAACTTTACCTGTCACAGGTCATGCTTTCGACAGCGCAATATGGGTAGAGAATATACGTACTCACTGGGCAATTTTTCCCGATGCTTTATCGGCAATAATCGAAACAATTTATTTTGCATTTCTTGCAACGGCATTAGCTTTACCGCCCAGCTTTATTCTTGCCTTTGCAGCCGCACATAATGTCATGCGCAATTATACCATCACACGTAGCATATATTCAATTGTCCGTTTATTCGCTAATTTTTCACGAAGTATTGAACCACTCATTTGGGCAATTATATTTTCTGTGTGGGTGGGAATCGGACCATTTGCCGGTATGTTGGCTTTATTTGTTCATACAATTTCCTCTTTGGTAAAACAATATTCCGAGCAAATAGAAACCATCAATCACGGACCTGTCGAAGCCATTGAAGCCACAGGCGCACATCCGCTGCAAGTTATTTGGTTTGCAATGGTTCCACAAATTGTTATTCCTTTTCTCAGTTTTACTATTTACCGCTGGGATATCAATGTGCGTATGGCAACAATTATTGGAATGGTCGGCGGTGGAGGCATCGGTACATTATTGATGCAATCGCAGGGACTGGCACGTTGGCAGGAAGTCGGTGTCATGGTGCTCATGATCGCTTTTGTTGTTTGGATTATGGATATAGTCTCCGGTAAATTGCGCCAAGCATTAGCGTAGTACTCTATTGATTTACCATTTTGTACCGGTGTTAAACGGATTGTGGGGCTTCTGTTTCATAGGATTTTTTATCATAAAATTTCCTTACAGCAATAACAAAACCAATCATTATCACACAGCTGATTATTCTCACGTTCTGTTCGTAACGTTCCACAAGATTATCCATAAGTTCCAGATCAATATATAAATTTAAGAAACAACTTATGGCTAATACTATATCAACAAGAATGCTATCATATCTGTTGTTAAGTTTATCATGACGTTTCATAGTAAGGTATCCCATAAATGCCACTACAAGCGGATAATTCCAGATTCTACTCGTATCAGACGCTATTGCATGTAACACAAGAGGCGAAACAACGATGAAAGTATAAATCAGGAATATCTTCTTTTTCTCTTGATAAGGAACTGAAATCTTTTTCCAAACTATATACAATATTGAGAAGAGCGGGATTCCTACCTTTAAAAGAAATGAAGGTAATATCAAAGTGGGAATAAAGTTGTATATAAATATTTTTAGGTATGCACCGAATGATGCAAAAATTGCGTCAGCAACAAGTATGCTTCTATCATTTTCAATAAAAGTATAATGAGAAAGATGATGAGTGATTTCAGTTGCGTTTACGTGAAAGTATTTGTTTTTTAGTATAATCATCAAAAGCAAAACAAAGGGTAAAAAGCTGATACCGACTATGTGATATATCTTTTTTCTCGGTTCAATATAATCTCTTTGCAATACATAACTAAATATTACTATCGGAAGAGAAAGTACCAAGGTAGTTTCATGAATCAAGAAAGAAACGGTCATGACAAACGAAGGTATTATGGGGTATTTGAATGTATCTTTACTAAAAAATGCAACAAAAACAAGTAGTATCAACAAATGATCATAATACCCCATTAAGTGTGCGGACATTACCACATAACTTGAAGACATACATATTGTTAGGATTGCGAAATCGTCGTAAAAAGATTTTTTATGGCAGAGTATTGATTTGCATGCCATTACGATCGCAATGGACATAACTGTAAATATTACAAGCGAGACTACAGATATTACTATTTCCAAATCGCATTGCGGAGGTGTCAGATTACGCAACAATTCCCCGGGCAATCCTCGTTTGATAAATCCGAATTGGTACCCGATGAGCCAATGAGCTTCTGCCCAATCATTTGGTAATCTTATACTCTTACTGATGGTAAAGACATAAACAATGAGAATACCAATATATATATACATTTTTTCTTTGCACTTTACAATAGCCATACTATATTTGTTTTTCGTTTTAGAAATTTTGATGTCCCTCATTATATTTACCCAAGTGCAGCTACATGAGTTAAGAATATACAGAACACATGAATAGATTACATACTGAGGTCTTTGGAAAAGACAGGATATTGCACAGCATTGCGTTTTTTGGAGTTATCGCTATTTCAAATCCTTACAAATCAAAGAAACCAATCATAAAAGTATCCACAATGACTGCATTCTGGGTATAACTGTAAATATTCCAAATAATTATACAATAATTATGAATGAAAATTCACATATACACACCGTTCACACACTCAAAACTACAAAACTTCTGCATAAAAAACAAGTAATAGAAAAACTATGAAGCAAAGTCATTGAATATAACGTGTCTTTAAATATAAAAATGTATGGCACTCTGAGCTAATGCATTTCTTTCCATGAATATGAATGAATGTGTCAATGCTGATACTCATGAACAATTAAAGACAAACTATGAACAATGTTCATTAGCTCTGTTTCCCCATCGTCTTCGTAATGAAAGCGCAAGTAAAGCAAAGAAAACACCAAAGAGGAATGAATGCCAATCGCTCCAAATCACAAATTTCCAATACATGACCTGTAAACAAATCAAAATGGCACTATAACGTATAATGGGATTTGTCCACCAACCTATTCCTGTATAAATAAGAAAAAGTGTATGACCGCTAAACAACAATATGCCAAATGAACTATAGCCGCGGAGCATAGAAAGTATAACAACACATACGTCCATGATAAAACACAATAAAGGAACAGATGCACGACATTGTGATAATGACTCGAACCAAAAGATACAATAGAGAGCAATCGGCAAATTATAAATAATCGTATTTTGACGAAATGACCAATCATCTACCTGTAACCACATATACACAGCGTCTGCTGTAAGTATAAACGCAGCAATTACAAGGATTTGTCTTACTCTTTGCTTATTGAGCCGGTGTGGAATTATGTCTTGGAGTGTGCGTTTATACATACAGTAGAAATAACGAGAAAATACAACATTGCATCAGGAATAAACTATCTGCTTTATTCATATTACAGAATACACTTTACATAATCAGAAAATATTTTATTGAATAGAGAAATTCGACATTATCCTTTGCGAAGGTTCTCGCTTTTTTTCACATATTCATCGGTAAAGTGTTGTATTTGTTTTGGCTTAGAAAACTTATTTTTATTAAATTCTTGTGATTTTCCTCTTGGAATTGACAACGTAGTCCAATTATCATTACATAACATTTTTCCTATAAAAACAATTTGCCCGATATGATACGGATAATGCGCAAGCTGTCTGTTGATTGCTTCCGTGACAGTATGCCCCTGATTACGTATATAAATTATTGTATCGAGGTCATCCGTTGTTAAAGAATGGAGTGCTGTGAATAAGCAATGCCATCCTTTGTTCCATGTATCGAAAAGTTCTTCTCTGCTTTTGATGTCATTTTCAAATTCTGCATCTCTTTGTCGCCATTCTTTTTCTCCGTCTGATGTCAAAAAATCAGTCCAACGCGAGAGCATATTACCCGACAAATGTTTGACAATCGCGGCAATACTATTACTTTCAGCATTATACATCCAAAAAAGTTGTTCATCGGATAATTGATGAAAAGTTTTTTCACCAAGAATTTTGTAATACTCAAACTGTTTTACAACACTTTCAAGGAAGTCATTTTTCATAGAGTTATTGTAGTATAGTGTATGAAAGAATCAATGTGACAATAGTATTGTCACATCTTTCTGGGATTCATTGCATTTACTTTTATTGCATCACCTCATTATAGAAAGCAATAATTGCAGAGGCATTGTAACTCCCGATGATTGCGGCAAAACTACAAAGAACATCACAACGAGCAAAATTTTATTTACATTTAGCGTTATAGACTATCCTTTAACGGGTTCTTTCATTTTCGAAATACGAAGAGTGGATTGTTCATTTTTAATATTTTGGACAGGAATGTAAAAAATTTCTATTATTTTTGTCTGAAATAAAACGTAACAATCGTATGCGTCACACTAAAATTCATTTTCCGAATATCAGTTCCCGTGCATGGGAACATCCGGCTGATCGTGCGGCACTATCAGCATTACAATCGGTCCCGGGCTTGGATATCATATTGCAAAAAGTAGTTGGTACAACCGTGGAGCGTTCTCTGCGTTTGCTTGCATTATCCTCGGCGGTACGAGTTTCAGAAAGACAATTTGCCAAGGTCAATACACTCTATAAAGAAGCATGTACTATATTGGATGTAAAGAACGTACCGGAATTATACATATCAGCAAGTCCATTTATAAATGCACGTGCAGTTGGCATGGAGAAACCGTTCATCATACTCAATTCAGCACTCTTAGATAGTTTAAGCGATCAAGAGTTACTCGCAGTTATTGCCCATGAATTGGGACATTGTTTATCGGGACATTTACTCTATTCAACATTGCTGGTGCTGCTGACAAACTTTTCAATGCCTGTTTTATCCACAATTCCCCTGGGCGCTGCAGCAATAGCAACAATTCGTATGGCACTCATGGAATGGTATCGCAAAAGCGAGTTATCATGTGACAGAGCCGGATTGCTTGTTGTGCAAGACCCCGATGTTTGCTATGACTTAGAAATGAAACTGGCAGGCGGTTCGCAGATTTCTCAAATGGATATTAATGATTTTTTTGTGCAAGCTTATGAATATGAATCAAGTGGTTCAATGGTGGATAGTGTGCATAAAATCTTGAAAATACTTGGAGCAACTCATCCCTTTCCGGTGTTGCGTTTGGTGGAACTTA
>JAYRWZ010000454.1:0-4977 GCA_041917875.1 Chloroflexota bacterium
ATATAATCCTCAATTAAAAGAACGTGCAAAAGAACTTAGGAAAGCGGGTAATTTATCGGAAATAGTATTTTGGAATCAGATAAAAAACAAACAGTTTAAGGGACTGGATTTTGACAGACAGAAAATTGTTGGTAATTATATTGTTGATTTTTTCTGTACAAATTGTAATGTGGTTATTGAAATAGATGGCAGCAGTCATGATGATAAAGTAGAGTATGATGCAGCCAGAGATGCGTACCTTGAAGGTTTAGGTTTGTCTGTTATTCATATTTCAGATACGGAAGTGTTGCATAATATGAGTGGTGTGATGGAGTGGTTGCATGTGCATCCTGCGTTTGACCACCCCGTCCTTTCGGACACCCCTCCAGAGGAGGGGAGTTTTCGGGAAAAGGTATAAAAGAGTCCGCGCCGCCCTCATTTCGTGATTCCACAAGCTCATCAACCGAACTCAATGACCGATGGACACCCCTCCTGTTGAAGGGAATTTTTGGGAAAAGGTATAAAAGAGTCCGCGCCGCGCTCAGTTCGGCTACGATTAGTGAGCGATGGTACTTCATGCGGGAAAGAAAAGGAAGGGGAAAGTAGAGGAAAGTTTCGTAGTTTTGAAGTAGGAAATAACACGATTGCGATAGTCAGCATACTGATCACAATTATCTGTAATATTAAAGGAGTTATTATGAAACATAAATCTATTGATGAAATGTCACTAAGACATTTATTCGCCACAAATTACGCTACTAATTTTCTTAACATTGAATATTGGGGACCTGTTATAAATATAGCCGGTAAAATAGAAACAAGTCCCGACTGCTTAATATTAGATAAGAGGAAAACTCCTTATACATTGAAAAGATGTGAGTTTAAATTCAAGCCGGAATCTATTAAGGATTTTAGTGATAATGGAAGTTTTGAAATAGCCGTCGTTTGGGATTTGGCTCTACCAAAGACAACCGGCCGCCAAGAATTTGAGAAACAACTTCAACAACAAAATGGTTGTGATGAACTTATTGTTTTAAACGACATGAAGGCATTCAATAGTTTGCCCGAATACACTTCTGAGCAAAGAACGTTTCATCCGATTGCTACTTTGGAGGCACTTCTCAATAAAACAGATCATGATGATATTGTGTATTCTGCTTATTTGATTGCAAAAGCATATCCTCACCCAATCAATTCTCAAAAGTTCATAGAATTGATTGTTGAAAAATTTCCGAGAGTACGTGATATGTCTATAAAAGGGCGTTCGAATGTCATTGGTCGGTTTATACAAATGAAACCACCATTAGTCAAGAGACTATATGGCAGTTATTATGTGTGGAATAATGATGAATTTCCTGAAAAAGAATCAATCCGAGTAATGGCAGAACACATAACAAATAATCGGAGGTTTGATGTTCCGCATGATGATATTCTGAGAAGAGTGCAATAGTATCTATGTTATCAGAAAACATTACCACAGAATATTGAGAAAGATTTGTGAGCGCGAATATATATATCACTATATATCGGTTGATTTAGTTTTGATGAATACATTATCCTTCATTAGCATGGTAGGGACTTATATCTCAAACACGTGACTATGGTACAATCAGACAGCGGAAAATTCGTAAAAGCTACTCCGTTTTTTTGTTTTCTATTGCAATAAGTGTTATATTGCACCCAAGGGACTTAACTATATTCATCAAAAGGGGAGATATAGTCTAAGTGTGGTACAAACAGGGACAGGGCAATCGCAAGATTGCCCTGTTTTTTTTCTTTTGAAACAAGTGTTCTATTGCACCATGAATGTTTCATTGATACCCTTTGATGTCAGGGGAATCAGATGTGTTTGTGAAAGATGTTTATGAATAAAGATGGGGCAAGTCGCAAGAGTTGCCTTTTCTTGTTTAGTGTGAAAAAAAGTGGTATATTTGACATGCTTACAGTGATGGACTATGAGTTGCGAGAGAATCATAGTTTTGTTCATAAGCACCTCCTAAACGGGGCGGTTCCGGACAGCTGCCTCGTTTTTTTTGCCCATGTAATAATAAAAAATGATGATATGACACTCCATCAATACATAGACAATATCAATAAGCGTTATGCTTTGGGCAATGCTACCGAGCATACCTTTCGCGGTGATTTGCAACAACTGATAGAAAGTTTAGTACCCACTGTCAATGCCACCAATGAACCCAAAAGACAAAAATGTGGTGCGCCCGATTATATTATTACCCACAAACAAATTCCTGTCGGATTTATTGAAGCAAAAGACATTGGGGATAAGGATTTGGACGGGAGTAAAAAAACAGGTAATAAAGAACAATTTGACCGCTATAAACAATCGCTCAATAATATTCTCTTTACTGATTATGTAGATTTTCATTTGTATAGAGATGGGCAATTTGTGATGAAAATTGCTATTGGTGAAGTTACCGAAAAAGGCATAAAACCTCTGACCGAGAATTTCGCAAGTTTTGAAAACTTCATCAAAGATTTTTGTACCGAGAGCGGACAAACCATCAAAAGCTCGAAAACTTTGGCTAAGATGATGGCGGGGAAAGCTCGCTTGCTGTCGCAAATCATTGAAAAAGCACTCAACAGCGATGAAGATAATCACGAAGACAGTACCCTAAAAGATCAAATGCACGCTTTTAAGCAGATACTTATTCATGACATCACACCCAAAGGTTTTGCCGATGTGTATGCACAAACTATCACGTATGGTATGTTTGCTGCTCGTTTGCATGACCCCACTTTGCCGACATTCAGCCGTCAAGAAGCTTTTGAACTTATTCCGAAATCGAATCCCTTCTTGAAAAAATTGTTTGGCTATATAGCTGGCTTGGAACTTGATGAACGCATTACGTGGATAGTAGATGATTTGGTTCAAATATTTCTTGCTTGCAATGTGGAAGAAATGCTGAACACTTATGGGAAAAACACGAAAATGGAAGACCCGATTATCCATTTTTATGAGGATTTTTTGAGTAAATATGACCCGGCATTGCGGAAAGCACGCGGCGTTTGGTACACACCGCAACCCGTTGTTAATTTTATTGTCCGCGCTGTGGATGATATATTGAAAAAAGATTTCGGTTTGGCGCAAGGTCTGGCAGATAATAGCAAAACAAGTATCAAAATTGATCAGCAAGGCAAAAAAATAACCAAAGAAGTGCATAGAGTGCAAATTCTTGATCCGGCAACGGGCACAGGAACTTTTTTGGCTGAGGTGGTGAAACATATTTACAAAAAATTTCAAGGGCAGCAAGGTATATGGAGCAATTATGTGGAACAACATTTATTGCCTCGGCTCAATGGTTTTGAATTGCTGATGGCAAGTTATGCTATGGCGCATTTGAAATTGGATTTATTGCTCACAGAAACGGGTTATGCAAAGACCACCCCGCCCTCCGGGCACCCCTCCAAAGGAGGGGAACAAAGGTTGCGTGTGTATTTGACCAATAGTTTGGAAGAAAGCCACCCCGACACAGGAACTTTATTTGCTAATTGGTTGAGCGCGGAAGCGAATGAAGCCAATCATATAAAACGGGATACGCCTGTGATGTGTATTATAGGTAATCCACCGTATAGTGTAAGTAGTAGTAATAAAAGTGAGTGGATTGAATCATTAACAGCAGACTATAAAAAAAATTTGAAAGAAAGAAACATACAGCCTCTTTCCGATGATTACATTAAATTTATTCGTTTTGGGCAACATTTTATAGACAAAAATGGCAGCGGTGTTTTAGCGTATATTTCCAATAATAGTTTTATTGATGGTATCATTCATCGCCAAATGAGAAAACACTTATTAGAAAGTTTTGATAAAATTTATATTATAGATTTGCATGGCAATGCAAAGAAAAAAGAAACTGCTCCCGATGGTTCTGTTGACCAAAATGTTTTTGATATTATGCAAGGTGTTTCAATAAACATATTTGTCAAAACGGGCAATAAAAAGAAAAACGAACTTGGTAAAGTTTTTCATTATGACTTATATGGGAAACGTGAGGTAAAGTATGAATTTTTACTCAAAACATCATTACACTCATTTACATTAAACAACTTAACGAATACCGAGCCAAGCTATTATTTTGTGAGTAAAAATAATGAAGGACAAAAGACTTATGACAAAGGGTTCAAAATTGACGATGTATTCATTTGTAACAACACAGGTCTAAATACAGAGTTTGATGAACTCGCGATTCAAGAAAACAAAATTGATTCGATTAGAGTTCTTAATATATTAAATAAAAATTCAGAATTTGAAGTTATAAAAGAACTGGGATTAAAAGCGGAGAGCACAGAAAAAGTAAAAAAAGCAATGTTAGATATAAGAAACAACAACCCCAAAATAGTTCGGATAAAAGTTAGACCTTTTGAAAATAAATATTGCATATATACAGGGAAATCAGGTGGCATTATGGGGCGACCAAGACACGATATAATGAAACACCTACAAAATAGTGAAAATTTAGGGTTTATATCAATGCGTCAATACGCTTATGATGTGCCTTATTATTGTTACACTTTCTTATCAAGAGAAATAGTAACAAGTAGATTGTTTATCAGCAACAAGGGATATTGTTCCGCTTTCCCCCTTTATCTTTACCGTGACAGTACAAGTCAACAGAGTATGGGAGAAGCAAATGAACGCACGCCGAACCTTAATATGGAGATAGTGCAGCAAATAGCAGAGAAATTAGGGATGAAGTTTGTTCCGGAAAAACTCCCCTCGGGAGGAGGGGTGGCGGACGCAGTCCGACGGGGTGGTAACAATAAACCGGCTAATAATGCAGAAATATCCGTCGCAAGTCGAGTAGGCAGAGGTACACGCAATTATATGAAATTGCCATATAATCCTCAATTAAAAGAACGTGCAAAAGAACTTAGGAAAGCGGGTAATTTATCGGAAATAGTATTTTGGAATCAGATAAAAAACAAACAGTTTAAGGGACTGGATTTTGACAGACAGAAAATTGTTGGTAATTATAT
>JAYRWZ010000455.1:0-1577 GCA_041917875.1 Chloroflexota bacterium
CCGCGCACAAATTTACCGTATGAATTTGCAAGCTGGTCAGAATATGAAAATTATGTGAATTTTCTCATTAAAACCAATTGTATTGATAATGCAAAAAAAATATGGTGGGATATTCGTCCGCACCCTCATTTTCCTACATTAGAAGTACGCATTTGCGATTTACCGATGCGAGTGGATGAAACCATAGCCATTGCGGCATTGTGTCAAGCGATTGCAGCAAAACTGTATTCACTCTACAAAAAAAATCTCAGCTTCCGTCGTTATCCGCGTGCCCTCATCATGGAAAATAAATGGCGGGCGGTGCGCTATGGCTTGGACGGTAAATTAATTGATTTTGGTAAGCAACGCGAATATCCCGCTCGGGAATTAGTGAGAGAATTAATTGAATTTGTTGATGATGTGCTTGATGATCTCGGCTCAAGAAAAGAAGTCGAGTATATTTATCAGATTCTTGAAATGGGCAGCGGTGCCGACAGGCAATTACGAGTGTTCAATGAAACGGGCGATATGCGTGAAGTAGTAAAATATATTCACAAAGAAACAACCCTCGGATTATTTGAGGACGCTTCGCCGTATTTGCCGGACATCCATTCGCCCTCGCCTGATGCCATCGCCGAGAAATTAACATCCCTCACGCCCCCAAAAATTATATAAGATCAGTATGCCCGATGCTACAACATCGGGCTTCTTTTTTTAGTACTTTACACTTACTGCCATGCAACAATCCATACCTTCTTTTTCGACACTTGCCGAACTTTTTTACAATACCGTTTCGGCTTATGAACACAATAAAGATAAATTCGCATATATGCGAAAAATTAATGATACTTATCATGGTATAACTTTTGCCGAAGTGCGTGATATGGTAGAAAAATTTGCCATCGGTTTACTTGATTTGGGAATAAAAAAAGGCGATCGCGTCGGCATAGTTTCCGAAAATCGTTTGGAGTGGATTATTGCAGATTTAGCATGTGCCGTTACGGGTATCATTGATGTGCCCGTATTTCCGACATTAACAGCTAAGCAATGCGAATATGTGTTTCATAATTGCTCCGCATCGGCAATTATTGTCAGTAATTCATTTCAATTGGGAAAAATACTTGCGCATAAGCAAGAATTGGTACATCTGCGCCATATCATTACCATGAATGATGATGCTAAAGGTGAGCATACTTTTATTAAATCCATGAATGATATTATTGCTCATGGCGAACAATTAGCCGATACTCAAAATCGCCGCCGAATTGTGCAAGAACAAGCAGCCCGTATTGATACCGAAGATATTATGACATTGATTTATACCAGTGGCACAACAGGTCATCCCAAAGGTGTTGTGCTGACGCATGGCAATATTGCCGCCAATGTGATGAGTTGTACCGGCTGTTATACTATTACCGCTGATGATACCATGCTATCTTATTTACCTCTTTGCCATTCCTATGAGCGTGTAGCCGGTTATTTATTGCCTTTGGCAAAAGGTGCCACAGTGGCATTTGCCGAATCCATAGAAAAAGTTGCAACAAATATTAATGAAGTCCGACCTACCTTAATGACAAGTGTGCCGCGATTATTTGAAC
>JAYRWZ010000456.1:0-2852 GCA_041917875.1 Chloroflexota bacterium
AGCGCACTCAACCTCATCGCAGGAAGATAAGATACCAACACAACCAAACATCACAACGGGCATCGTCACAAAGCGATGTCCGTTTTTATTTATACCCCCAACAAAACGCATTTCCCATTCAAAAAAATCCCATAGGGATGACATCATATTAGAACCAACACCGTTCCGCTCCTACGGAGCTTGATTAGTTTTTGGGGGCTTCATTTTCTATTACGATTTCGCTCCTACGGAGCTAATTTCATATCCAACAAAACGCATTTCCCATTCAAAAAAATCCCATAGGGATGACATCATAAGAGAACCACACCCACCCAAAACCATTGCATCCAAAATTCCCCTCCCACGGAGGGGTGTCCGAAGGACGGGGTGGTTCAACAAACAAAATTTACATCCAACAAAACAAAATCTGCACCCATCAAAAAAACAATGCATCCAAAATTCCCCTCCTGAGGTGGGGTGGCGGTGGTCATTGAGTTCAGTTGATGAAAGATGTTGATGAGCTTGTCGAATCAGTCGAATCACGAAATGGACGGGGTGGGTACATTTTATGCAAACAATCATCAAAAAATGGCGCAAGACAGAATAGTCGTCAAAAAATGCTTCCACACCGTCAGACTGCGTCTGCCGCCCCTCCAGAGGGGAATTTTGAGAAAATTCAATTCCGTTGGGATAATATTGTAATAGAAAAACCATGCGCCCTTTCCGGTCACGAAGTAGTTGGTTCCTGACTTGGCGTAACAGGAGATTGTGGAGGTAAGTGACCATTCTTCATTGGTGGACGATAAGTGGTTTCACAGTTTGGGTAGCCCTCATTGCATAATATTTGTGCGTAGGATATATGTACTGTTATAAACAGTGTTATCAGTACAATAAAGATTTTTATCACGGGTTTCTCCGAAAGTTTATTCATGATTCAAAACGTTTTCACAATCTTTGAAAAAGATTTATTCAAAATCTTCACGTCTTCTATTGAAGTAATGTTCTTCCAAAAATTCTTGGTCCTCAATTTCTGCACTATCAATTTCTTCATATCTATTTTCCTCGAAGACTCGGAAATACCCCCTTGTAGCTAACATTTTTACTTCTTCGGATAAATACTCCAATACTTTCTCATTTGTATTCAATTCTTCCATGTGTACAGTACTATGTGATAATTGACCTGCAAAATAGTACTTCCACCTTCCATTTTGAAATTTAGCATAGACCTGATTTGTTTGATCAAAATAATAGTCTGTATTTAATGAGCTAACAAGAATAAATAATATTGCACGGTCACGTTGCCGATTAAAAAGAACCAACGTATCTAATTTCCACTTACACTCATTAAATCGCGTAAACATGAAGATATTTTGTCGAGCATAAGAATTTATAGAATCAGTCAATTCTCTTTTCAAATTTACATATAAAGAATCCTTAACGAGTTTTTCTAATTCTCTTTCATAGACTATAGCCCTACTATACGACTTTATAACTCCTATGGAATAGATTGTTGCAATAATAAAAGCAATAATTGAAATCCCAATCAGTATTATTTTATTTTTTGAAACCATATATTCTTTTTTTAATTGAACTAAAAAATTCTAAGAACAAAAATCATTTACTGTACATAATTTATGTCGGTTCAGAATCCGGAGCCTGATAATGAGGGGAATTTTGAGAAAATTCAATTCCGTTGGGATAACATTTCTATTGCCATGTCGCTCCTATAGAACTTGCTTTTTTCCAAATTTCATTTTATGAGAATTAAATCATGCCCATCACATAAATCCTGTAAATCCTGTTCAAGACAATATATCAGGTAATTTACTCCACAATAATATTTCTGCTGATAGTGCCGGTGCTGCCTTCGAATATAATAACATAATACCCTTTGCTCATTGCGCTAAGATCAATGTCGGCACTGCTCTGTCCGCGCTCCAATAGTGTGCTATACACCGTTTTTCCGCGAATATCCGTGATGCGTAAACCTGTCATGGACTGTGAATACGGATGATAATCAATGAGGAGCCGCTTATTCACTATGGTTAGTTGCACGCCGGAGTTATTATCTTCACTGATGGCACTTGGCGATTGTGTGGTAAAGCTCCATGTATCTGACCAAGGTCCATAGCCCGCACGGTTTTTACCGCGTACTCGCCAAAAATACTCTGTCCCCTGTTGTAAATTGCTTAGTTGTATCTCCCTTTTGGCTATCATGCTATCACGCATTGCTGTAATAGTAAAACCATTATCTGTTGCAACATGAACATCAAAACTGTCTGCTTCTGTTGCAGGATTCCACAAAAGGGATAAGCTCACCGGACGATTAATTTCTTTATTGGCGGGTTGACGCAATGTTACTTTAGTCGGATACACTGTCACCGTAGAAAAAGAACGTGTTTCCGACCAAGGACTTTTAATGCCAAACAGTTGTGCTTGAACTCGCCAATAATATTCTGTATTGGGTTTAAGTGGTAATTCACCATATAACAATGATGTTGCTGATGAATCATCAACAATAAGTTGTTGAAACAATGAATCCGTTGCAAGTTGTAATCTATACCGTTTGGCATCTGTGACTGCTGTCCATTTTAACTGAATTGTTAATGCTGTTTCCTGTGCATTATCTATTGGTAAGGTCAACGCAGGTGTGGACAATGAAATAATAGGTTCTTTTGATCGAAAAACTCCACCAAAGACAGAAGCAGCATAAAGATACCCCTTGTCATCAACTTCTACTTCTTTCATTGCGGATACAGTTAATCCGGGGAGCGGTGCAGTGTATTTCCAATTTTTATCGGCTTTTTCCGAAACAGCAATTCCATTCATTGTGGCGGCAAAAGGTCTCCCCTTTTGATCGGACATCATTCCCA
>JAYRWZ010000457.1:0-12752 GCA_041917875.1 Chloroflexota bacterium
ACCCGACTTATGTCAAACCCGACTTATGTCAAACCCGACTTATGTCAAACCCGACTTATGTCAAACCCGACTTATGTCAAACCCGACTTATGTCACATCCTTCATCAGGAATGTTCTCATGCTTATCGTGCTGTTTAATCTAACTGCCTTTGAAGCTGTATCACAACAAAACTTTGTCTTTCCATATACTATTAGTGAGAGTGGAAATGAAGGAAATTTGATTGTAAAAGATTTGAAACCGACAGGTTTAACACAAATGGCAACTCCCAATAGGTTCGCTCATTCGTTCAATGCCAATATACGGGTATTTAGGGAGACGAATGGATATGATAAGATTGGTGGTATTTTTATCTCGGAAGATGAGACTGCTATAGATGAGCGAGCCAGATTTTATCCTCAAGAGTATAATATCAGATTAGCCCCTCGGACAAGTTTTAATGATATCGCTTATGTGCCTAAATCGGCTTTATTGCGACTGTACAATCGGATTCAGAGTGATCAGAATATCATAGATTACATGAATTCTATTCCTTCAACCACTTCAGCAGAAGCTGAAATCAAAGCCCGAATAATAGACTCCATTTACAAATTTATGTTCCCTGCCGGTAAACCTGCTAATAATACTAGTACACAAGAACTTCAAAATCTTCTTCGTCCGGGATTATTAATTGTCGTTGGAGATTATACAACGTTACCTGAAATTAGTTGTGACGGTCCAAATCCAATACGTGACAATGCTGCAATCTATGTTATTGATGCAGGTTCTTTACAACCATTACGAATGTTCAAATTTTTCCAATGCAGTAATGATATAAAAACATCCAATTTTACTGCTATCCGCTATTTAGATATAATTGATCGCTTTGTGACAGTTGGATCATGTATAAAATCTAATGATAATACGGATATTCTCTCTTTTTCGAGCGATTTGCTATATTTAGCGTGGGAAGAAATGACCTTGAATAATGGTACGTCAACTTCTGCATGGACACACAGATATGATATAAGAGATTTTGAGAATGGACCATCATTAAATGAAATAGCTACAGGCGTTGATTTACGGTACTTTAAAAAATCGAGTTCTAATCCTAATGCTCCGATTGAGTATCATAGGGACCGAGGAGCAATTATGGTTTCAGGTTACTTGACGAATCAGCTTAATCAAGAAATCAGTGTTCTTTTGCGTTTAGATCACGATGGTGCTCCCAATATCCCTTATACAGGTAGATCCAGAATGGGTGCAACTAATAATCGTGCTCATGCTGTCACTTTTCTCACCGATGATGTTGGTATAGGGGAAAGTGATCCGGCTGATGTAGGAGTAACAGGTTATGTAAGAGTTAATCAAGTTGATAATATGTATATTGCTAAATTCAATCATTTGTTAGCCCCCTTACAAGATATGACATATAGGATTAATAACACGATAGAAAAACCAGGGTTTAGCATTGTGTCAACAGGTGATGGATATGCAGTCACGGGAAGATATAAACAGGTATTATCAACTTCAACTTTTGAACATTTATCGTATTTGCGCGTTAATGGTACTGACCTTTCGGTAATGCAACATAGTAATTTCCCATTTGGGACTCAGTCTGATTCTTATGGACAGCGTATGCGTTTTACGAATGGCGCCGGTTTAATGCTGGGTGGCACTTCAACACTTGGTGGTATCTTTAATCATTGTTCATGTGAGCCGACGGATCCCGAATGTAATTGCACATTTGAGGATCCTCCTTGTCCCACTGAATGGAAATATCAAACGAAAAGTCCATTAACGTTAACCAAAACCGGTTCGGAAGATTGCCGTAATGACATTAACGTTATATATCAAAATTGTAGTAGTGTTGATGAAGTTTGTTGGCTCGGTATGAATGAGTGCCAAGATGGTAAACAATTTCCAAAAATAAAACCTAGATTTGCTGTGTGTGCGACTCCATTGCCTAATGGGAAACGTTCAAAACTTACCAGGCTTCTTGGTGATGTATGTAAAGATGACTATTGCAAAACCAGAGTAGGAAATTCTACGCCGCCAACACCATAACAATTACTTATTTTACTCATACCATACATCAAAGGAAATATTATGAAAACCATAGTGCGATTATTCGTGTTTTTGATCTGTCTCTCTGCATTATATGCAGAACAAGTTCCCATTTCTATCACCTACTTTTATTCAACCATTGTGTATTTTGATAGTAATTTTCGATATATTATGAAAGAAGTACCATCAGATTTATATGTATTTCATGAAGAAAGTACATCTAATTCTAGTTCTATTGAGGAGGAACATGTCCGAGCAAGATATCTGAAAGAGGGTGATAGTGTTTTTACTCATTTTATTGTAGCTCCTCAAATATATCCGGGAGAAGAATATGTACCTCCTGTTTATTATGATACAACCAAATTACGACTGAAATGGTATAAAAAATATGATGAAATGAATGCTTATGATTATCCAGTTGATTTTTATGTTCTTAATAAAAACAAGGTGGTCATTGACTCTATAAGACTTACGATTCTGAGAATTAGTGTGCCTCATGAAAAACATAATATTTCCCGCCTGGAAGAAATAAAAAAGTATATTGACCCGAGACTAAAGACTCTCATCAAATATGAAATTAATGATATTGATCGCTGGAGCGGAATTGGAAAAGAATTTGAAGGCGATCCGGTGACTTCAGCACAAAGTATATCACATCGGTGTATACGCGATTCTTTAGGTGATAATTTTTATGATCCTTTCGGAACCAATTGGGATAATTTTAATCGTGAATTTACCCATCTCTATGATAATTGTATTGTAAGTCATACATATCCCGGATGCGATCATGCTTGTGGTTCACATAATGGTGTTGGGTGGAAAATGATGACGCGCCGCCATATAGCAGTACATAATGCCGCCGCCGCCGCTAATTTCCGGAAACTCACCGTTATTGGTAATAATGGCGATAAACGCCGTTATGGACGTGGGCTATGGGTTGTTGATGATTCTATACCGACAACGGACGAAGAAATTAAGTTTTACAGAGCGTTGATGTGTGTGTGTCCTACCTTACCCATAAAACAAGATTTGGTGTTTAATGATCTGACTACTGTGGAAGAGAATACATCCTTGATAGAAAGTAAGGTATTTCCCAATCCTTCTTCGCGTCATTTTACTGTGCAAGGGCAAGCATTCACAGAAATATATGTCTATGATGTACTGGGCACTCTGATCGAAAAATCCATTATTGATGGCACGGGGCAATGGAAAAATAATTCTGCACTCTATCTGAATGGACATTATACTATTCAATTGCGTCACAGCGATGGCACAACGGAAAATCTGTCGGTGACAATATTTCAATAATCGGCTTTTGGCTCGATGTTTATACTTATGGAAACAAGAAACGCTTCGGAAAATTCCGAAGCGTTTTTTTTTTTGATACTAGGATTATTGTGATTTTTTAATGATGTATATATTCTGACAATGAAAACCACTTTTGTTTGATTACAAACAAATTTTTACCATCCGACAGTAAATATAGCATCTCTTTTAAATATGCCATTTACTATTCGGGCAATATATATGCCGCCGGACAAAGGTGGTATATCAATATGTATTTCAGTGGAATGTGGATAATATTCTTTTTTTGACCAAACGACATTACCCGCCATATCATAGATGGCTAATGTCATATTCCCTCCAAAGCCGGAATGAATAATGCCGGATTTACCGTCAGTTGATAATGAAAATGTACCAATGGATTGCACTCCGCGCAAATCACTTGCACAATATTTGGATAATCGAATAAATGTTTCTGCTGCCCCCGCAAAGCCAATACACCCCGTGGGCGAGGAAGCATTTTCCAAAGAAAGTGTAAATGTTTTTGTATCTGACCAATTTCGCGGTAAATACATGGCGTATGCGATGTCTATAGTTCCGCCGAGCGTGTCCGCACCTTTACCGATGAGAGTGAATATACCCTGTCCGCTATTCTGTGCGGTAATATTCCATGTATTGCCCAATGTATGGGTAATTGCGGAAGAAGCTACAAATGTTTCTTGTTCACTTCGCATACGGAATGTAAATCCATCTAATCCCGTCGGTACAGTAATGCGCAATGGAATAGTACTACCAATGGTATATGTGCTGTCCTGTGAAGCCGTGGTGTTTAATGCTATGGTTCTTTGTCCTCCTGTTTTAATAGTTACGTTTACGGACGCTGTGTCGCTACACGAAAGTTCATTCGCTCCAATCACTGTGTATATCGTATTTTTCTCAGGTTTTACCCATAGTTTTTCTCCCTGAACTTGTTGATTGTCATCCCATTGCCATCTATAATTTTTTGCACCTGAGGCAGAAAGTAAAACGCTATCACCGGGACAGATACTGATATCGTCGGACACACTGATATTCGGGTAAGGTATGGCGGTTATTGTGACGGTATCGAAATCGGCACATCCCAAACGATTGTAAGCCGCCACTATATAGGTTCCGTTTTGCGCATTGTCCACATTCAACAATGATTGTGTGCCGAGAATTGTTCCCGAAATATTTTTCCATTGATATGTATAATCGCTTTGTGGGTCGCTGCCAAGTTGCACAGACATCCCTTCACATACTTGTATGTCATTGCCGGCATTGGCAAGGGGTAAATCAATGACATTGACCGTCACATAACCCGTGTCAATACAATTCCCGCTTTGTGCAATCACTCTGTATTGTGTAGTTTGTGTGGGTGTGGCTTGCGGTGCGGCTGATTGAGGATTATCCAACCCTTCGCTCGGAGACCATTGATAGGTCAAAGCTCCCGAAGCTGTTAAGCGAGCAATACCTCCCCTGCATATTGTTGTGTCATTTGAAATGCTGATTTTTAAAGCCCCAATATCCACCACAACACTATCCACGGCATAGCAGCCGAGACTGTCGGTAACAGTTAGTGTATATGTAGTTGTTTTTTCTATGGATACTGAAGGCATGGCGATTGCGGGATTACTTAATCCGGTACTTGGTTGCCATTGGTAGCTCATACCTTTTTGAGCCGGAGTGCCTATGAAGCCATTATTACCGCAAAGGTATATATCTTTACCGGCATCTGCTTTTGGGGGTGATTGTACCCTTACCGTCGTATATGCTGTGTCACGGCAAAATCCGCTCACTACAATAACGCGATATGTGGTGGTGGTATCCGGAAATGCCTTTGGCTTAGGGTCATAATCGGACGATAAAGAGTGAGAAGGCGACCAATCGTACTGCTCACCACCACTTGCATATAATTGCGCAATGCCGCCTTTGCAGATGATGGTGTCGGCTGAAACTTTGGCTGTCACCCCTGTTACCGTAATATTCACGGTATCTTTGTCAATGCATCCTTCGGGGCTTTTGACTGTGAGTGTATATGTCCGAGGTACACTCGTTGTCACAAGAGGTCGTGCCAATGTGGAATCATCAAGTCCCTCTTTGGGTGACCATGAATATATGTGGTTTGGAATGCCTGTTGTACCTATGAACGTACTATTACCGCACACAGAACGGTCGGGACCGGCATCAGCCACAGGAAGAGAGTTGACCGTGACCTGCACAATTGCTGTATCCTTGCACAAACCATTGGTGACAATAACTGTGTAACGTGTTGTTTCTTTTGGAAATATGAGTGGATTGAACGACGTGGGATTGCTCAATCCTTTCGACGGAGACCATAGCACCGTGCCGGTGGCATTGATTCTCAAAGATGTCGTATCGCCGACACATAAAGTAAGTTTACTGTCGGGTAGCGACCCTTGCAAGGGACCAACAAATACCGTATCATAACTTAAGCAACCGCGCGAATTTTTTACACTCACTATATATCGTTGAACAGTGGTGCCGACACGTACTCGCGGCATAGCATCTTGGGGATTGCTCAGCCCTTGCACTGGAGTCCAAGAATATGTCAGTCCTCCTTGTGCCGGTGATCCTATTGTCGCCACACTGTCACATGTTCGAATATCGCGACCGGCATCTGCTAAAGGGGCATCCAAGACCACAACGGTATCTTTATAAACGGTGTCGCCATTGCTATTATATGCAGTAAGTCGTATCTCATGTACTCCGGCTTCCAAATACCGAATAGAAGGAGGTACTTTTTCATAAAAACGTTCGGGGTTGCCTTTAGGAAAATGCCATGACCAATCAGTGGCATTCAATGTTGCATCAAAAATACGAATGGTTTCGCCTTTGCAAATAGTATCGGGAAACAAAGTAAATTTAGGCGACGGCTTGTTACAAGTCATAGACAATGTAGAGCTTGTAAATAGATAATCGGTAAAGTTAGGCACCCCCACACAATTATAATTGGATAATTGCAAAAGATTATAGCGAATATTGCACGCCGCTCCTTTTTTATTCGGTTCGGAAATGCAATGCAAATAACGCCTGTCAACTCCGGTAGTAGTGTGGAAATAAATTTTTTGATCTGGTGCAAGAGATAAACCACTCAAATTAAGGTCGCCCTGGGCAATATCCGCAGTTGTGTATTGAGAAGCAAGAATATAATCGCGCCGATGCACTGTCACATCATATTGATATAAACGATAAATTTTAGAACGAGTGCTTTCGCCGAAAATATATAATAACTTGCTATTGGGAGAAAAGGACATCCCATACATCACGGGATATGGTGTGGGGTTAGCCGGCGCATTAGGTGTTGGCAGAGAAATAGGGTCAGTCACCTGTCCTGTTTTCCGATTAAAACGGAATAATTCTGCCCCGCGATCACCATCGGACATAATAATTTTTGATCCGTCGGGGCTCATTTTCATGTGTCCGAGAATATAGGTAATTTTTTGATGCCCATTACCCAGAGGTTGTCCGACAAAACTCACAACCGGTTCAGGGTCTAATACATCATTGTAAATTTTATACGCATAAAAGGCATTTTGCTCGCGATCATGAATGATTATCCAATACCCTTTGCCATCGCATGTTAAGGTGCCGGTAATTTTTTCCGCAGAAAAAGCATGTAATAATTGATTTTTGACGACAACTTCCCCTTTGCCGCCATCTTGGGTCATATCAATAATATTCATAAACATACCATCAGTACGTAAGAGAGGATCACCGGTAAGGCATGGTACGGTAAACAGAAAAAATTTATTCGGATTGGACATAAACGGGACAGCTAAACCACCCATAGAGGAAGATTTGCCGCTTTGCATGCCACTGCCGTTTTTCATTATGGCATTGCTGCGCGCACTCCACACAGTTTTGCCTTCAAAGTAAAACAAAAATTCGCCTGTCAGCGGATGGGACATAGAAACCGCTGCCTCTTCAGCCGTTAATGCCAATTTGGGCAAAGCAACCGGTGCGCCCGATGCAAAAGAAAGCCCCTGACCCTCACCAAAGAACCAATGCATTCCTTCTTTTTGTGCATAAAGCGGCATAGAGAACAATAGAAAACATACCGCAAAGAAATAAAGTACCAACTTGTTCATAAAGTAACCTCGTAAGTAACGTGGCAAATTTCAATGGTGAAAATTACGTAAACTTTTTGATTCTATCTATATATAGCCATTATTTTCTACTCTGATCGAACCATTGATGCGTCACCGGCTTCGCTTCGATATACATGCCCATTGAGTTTTTTTACGATTTTCGCATATTAGTGTGTTACTTTTTGGTGACTTGTCCCTCTTCTTCTTTGTGCAATCGTTTTATAGGAAACATACAGATGATGTTGTGCAGACACAGCAACTTTTTATGGAATGCCTGTCACCTGTTAAAGGTGATATAGAGCGATTCATACTGTTTCTGACTCGTAATCGGGAAGATGCAAAAGAGCTAATGGCGGAAACCGTCGCGCGATGTTTTGAACATTTCGATGCCGTACGACACAAGCAAGCATTTAAAAGTTATGCTATGACAACGGCGCGTAGGCTATACTATGAACATCAAAAGAAAAAAAATCGGGAAATTCATACAACGACTGAAGAACTCGACACAATTTTTGATACGGGTATATCGCCCGAACACAGTATGGAAGCATCATTACTCTATAAAGCAATAGGGACTTTACCGGATATGCAACAGGAAGCAATAATACTTACGGAAATTATGGGCTATTCGATCAAAGAAACAGCAACCATACAACGTTCAACCGTCGCAGCAGTCAAAGTAAGAATGTACCGAGCAAAAAAATCATTATATGTGCTATTATCCGATGAGTATTCTCATAAACATTAAGCAATGAAACAACTTCGATTTGACATATTGCGCTCGGCGCGCTCTTCACAGGAATTGATTTCCGGAACGGAAGTGGAAACTATTGTCCACAACCGTGCCCCACAATTACATCAATCCTTTGTCGGGAATTCATTGCGTACAATAATTATCTCTACGGCAGCAGTGCTGGCATTGGGCGGATTAATATTCGTGATGGATAATGGGGAACAATCTCCGAACATATCATTGCCAAAGTCAAATATTACGCAAAAACTACAAGAACAATCGTCCAAGACGACCACTGATAATTCTGAGAATCATTCAATTACTATATCGCAAAAAGCCGAAACGAACAGTCCATCGAATACAGACAACATAGTGACGGAACAATTACCCCCTATCCAATCTGTTACTTCCACAGAACATCAGTCTATTATTGCTATGAATGCTTTGGTATTGCAGCCGGATGAATTGCAAAAAATCGGCATAACGGTTGAAAATAATACTCTGAAAACACGTATTCAAGAAAGAGACAAATCACAATTACGCATTACAGAAATATATATAAGCAACAATAGCCGCCGCAGCACATCCATACATACTTCATTATCAGATACCACAATATTTCTTCACCCGGTGCTGATTACCTATAGCTCGCCTAATGGACTTGAGCAATCATTTTCGCATATTGTGAATAACAGCACATTATTGGCGGACGGACTTATTCCTACTATTTCTGTCAATCAAATTTCCGAAGATACCAAAAGTATCGGTTCAACATTGCCATTGCTCAATCAACTTGTGCCAATTCGTGTGGTTTTGCCGCAAACAAATGATATTGTAACATTGTGGTATATTCCGAATCAGTTATTATTTGCATCATTACCTGAGCGATATATTTTACCGATAAAAAACGAGTTGCAAGTGCACACAGATATTACTTGCAAACATATTCAGCGGGAAGATGCCTGCGGTGCATTTCGTGGTAAAACCACTGTGTTTGATATTTGTTCGTCCGATGCAGGAGCTATAACGCAAAGTGCTGTCTATCCCAATCCGGCGCATGGTTCGGCGCAATATCGTTATGTGCTTGTGCAAGCTCGGCAATGTCGGATTGCACTCTATACGGCAGAGGGGCAATTTGTGAAAGAACTTTTACCGTGGTCAGAGCAATCTTCCGGTGAGCAAATCGTGCGGCTTGCGCTCGACGATATTCACGGCGGCTTATATCTGCTGTCACTAATCACACAGCAAGGCGAACAAATTATACAACGATTATTTATTCAATAATTTATTTTTCATTTATTTTTTTAGTAAAAGGAGTTTTTATGAAACGTTTTTTGATGTCCGTTGCCGCTTTTGGTGTATGCGCAACAGCAGCAGCAATTGCTCAGCCGAAATTAGAAATAGTCGGTGGCACAACATATAATTGGGGAAATATAAGCCCCAAAACATCACCATTGGAAACAGCAATTAAAATTGTGAATCTTGGCAATGAAGAGTTGCATGTGACGGGTGTGAAGCCGGGTTGTGGATGCACCACAGCACCTATTGATAAAGACAAAATTAAGCCGGGCGACACTGCTACGGTAAAAGTAAGTCTTAATGTGGGAGCAAGCAGCGGCGATTTAACAAAAGTAATAACGATTACCTCCAATGACCCAAAAGCATCAAATATTATCTATAGCTTAAAAGCAAATGTCATTAGGGCAGTGCAAGTGCTCCCTTCGCAGTATTTTGTGTTTACCGGCGCAACATTGGGCAATAAATCCGAAGCTAAAGTTCAGATAAAAAATAATTCTGATGCCGCTATTACTCTATCCGATTATGAGACAACAAACGGACTTAAAATAAATTGGAATGGCAACAAATCAATCAAACCCGGCGAGCAAGCAGAGTTAACCGCATCATTGATTCCTGATAAAACAGGATATTTTAATGGTACTGTACGCATGAAAACAACAAATCCCGATTTCCCGTCCATTGAAATTATGGCGTATGGTAATGTGGAAAATCCTAATGCTCCGGCAGCCAGAACAAATGAACCGCCTTCGACATCAGTCAACTCAGGAACTTTTGCGCCGGCACCCCAAATGGCAACACCACCCGCGCAAGAAACATCCAAAAAATCAAAGTCAAAAAAACCGTAGTAATTCTTTCCCAAATCCATAGCGATTATAAGCCGCTTCATTGATAGTGAAGCGGCTTTTTTAGACAATCAATCCGAGAATCCGCAAACGGACACATTGCCACTTTCTCACTCGCAAGAATGCGAAAATGTACCTAAATCACCGTTTTTTCCCCATTTCGGTACGAAGATTGTTGTATCCTATGGTTTTTCTTTCTAATTTAGGATGAACTTCGGAGTATAGATATGCGTATTGAACCATTGGTGCAGCCATTACAATTAACAAATAATGGCGAATTAGAGATAGTCTTTATTGGTGTGGGGTCTGCCTTTTCGCGAGTATTACACAACACCAATTTCCTTATTATAAAAGGAGATAGCCATGTGCTTGTTGATTTTGGCACCACGGGTCCCGACGCACTTCCCACCATAACCGGATTAGGTCTTGGAGACATAAGTGTCGTCCTACCTACCCACAGCCATTGTGATCATATCGGCGGCATTGAGCAACTTGCCCTTTGGAATCGTTATGTTGCGATGCCTTTTGCCGGTAAGCCAAAACTCTCCATGATTATCAGCGAAGACTATCAAGAAATTTTGTGGAATATGTCATTGCGCGGTGGTATGGAATGGAATGAAATTAATCAAGAAGGTAAAACCTTGACCTTTACCGATTATTTCACCATTTTACGCCCCAAAATTACCTCGAAACAACCGCGTTTGCGTATGGAAGTAACAGTGGGCGACATACATATCGAAATTTTCGGCACCAATCATATCCCCGAACAAGCAACCAATGCAGGTAATGCCTTTATTACCTATGGAGTATTGATTGACGGCAAAATATTTTATTCGGGCGATACTAAATTCGATCGTTCTTTACTTGATATGTATCATCCATTAGCCGAGTGGATGTTTCACGACACTTCGTTTATTCCTAATCCTGTCCATGCTTCATTGGGTGAATTGCGCACCCTGCCCGAAGAAATTAAAAAGAAAATGTTTTTGGTACATTATTCCGATGTATGGCAAAATCAAAATGTTGAAGAATTTGCAGGGCTTGCACAACAAGGCGTGCGCTATATATTTTAAACACTATTCCGGCTTTCTATATTTTATCATAGAAATATGGGGAATGCCATCTTCAAGATAGATTTCGGAAACTGTCGTAAATCCCAAATCGGTATAAAATTTCCGCAAATATTCTTGTGCTGATATATGGATGGGTACATTGCCGTAAAGATGATACAACAAGGTTATTGCATATTTCATTAATTCTTTACCTATGGAAAGTCCTCTGTATTCTTTTTGGACTGCTACTCTGCCTATTGCGGGCTCCGCATAAGCCACATTCGGTGCTAAAATTCGGCAACAAGCTATAAGTGTCGTGCCATCATGTACCATTACATGAAATGCTTGCGTATCAAGACCATCCGCATCCAAATATGGGCAATGTTGCTCGACAACAAAAATATTTTCGCGCAATGAAAGTAAATTATAACACTCTTGTGTTGTTAATTCCGAAAAATGTTTGTGACTAATATGTACCATCAGAGTAAACGCCGCGCTTTAATTTCAATATATTTATTAAGAACATCTACAGTCAAATTTTGAGGGGATGTAAGCACCGGTTGAATGCCGTATCGCTCAAGTTCTTTGACAATAAGTTTTTTTTCAAAAGCGAATTTTTCCGCTATTGCTTTTTGATATACTTCCTCCACATTATCGGGCGAAGAATGAATCAAAGTTTTCAATTCGGTATTTTCAAAAAACACAATGACCAAAAGATGCCTGCGAGCAATGGATTGTAATGCGTGAATATTTCTTTGTAAGCCCGATAATGTTTCCATGTTTGTAAACAAAATAAGAAGACTTCGTTGTTTTGCATACGCATTTACCGAGGCGAATAAGCGTTCAAAGTCAGATTCCATAAAATTAGATTTTTCGGCATAAAGTGCTTCTTGAATTTTAAACATTTGTTTGGTGTTCCTATCGGGTGGAAGTATGGTTGCCACTTTATGGGAAAAAGTCATAAGCCCCGCTTTGTCTTGTTTTTGTATGGCAATATTAGCCACCACCAGTGTTGCGTTAATAGCATAATCCACTAAAGTCATACCCTCAAAAGGCATTTTCATCGTGCGCCCTTTGTCAATAATACAAAATACTTGTTGGGATTTTTCATCGGTATAATGATTTACCATCAAATCATTGGAACGAGCAGATGCTTTCCAGTTAATTGTCCGATAATCATCGCCGAGAACATAAGGTCGAATATGCTCAAATTCCATCGAATGACCAAGTTTACGAATGCGTTTTATTCCAATTTCTGTCAAGCGATGTGAGTGTGCCATCAATTCATAGTGGCGCATTTGTAAATACGACGGATATACGCGAACACTTTTCTTTTCATCGAAACGATAGCGTTTCTGCACAAGCCCA
>JAYRWZ010000458.1:0-5804 GCA_041917875.1 Chloroflexota bacterium
AAAAATACTGCCGCCGGCACCGCCGCCGCCCGCACCGTCATTGAGTGATACAGATGCTTGGGAAGCACCGTTACTTCGAATTACTTTATTTCTTCCAACAATATTTTTTGCACGAATAATAATTATACCACCGCCTCTGGCACCCGCCGAGCCGACATTATTATTCATCTGTCCGGCACCGCCGCCGCCGCCCATAAATAAACGAGGAGTAATAATCGTATTGTTGCGATTCCATTCCGGGACTTTACCGCCGAGTCCTCCATTTTCTATTGCGCTGAGAGGAATATTATGATATTCTTTGCCGCCCATACCACCGGCACCGCCATTAGCACCACCGCCGCCGCCGCCATTATGACCATTACCGCCGCCACCGCCATTAGCCAATGCGCCTCGACCAAGTTCTTTCCCAAGTATAGGACGCACAATACCCTCACCTTTTGCGGCACCGCTGTCAATATCTGAAGCGGAATTGTAATACGTTGCAACATTGAAGATATTTCTTGAACCATTATTCGTCTGTCCGCCGCGAAAACCCAAGCCGCTCACATCTATTGAACCCACATCAAGGTCTAATGCCGCCGTTGTTTCAAACACAAGCACACCGCCCGTGGCGCCATCCCAAGGTCTTGCCGTAAGTGTGC
The DNA here is from genome assembly GCA_041917875.1 of Chloroflexota bacterium. GTDB lineage: Bacteria > Bacteroidota > Ignavibacteria > Kapaibacteriales > UBA961 > UBA2353. The sequence goes on from JAYRWZ010000458.1 coordinate 642, forward strand.
CGTTCACAAATACAGTATTGCGATAACTTGGCACCGTCACAAGCTGAACATTACCTTGCACATCATAATTAAACAATGGCACAAATTCAAACTCTATCTCATTATTACGTATGCTTTTAATTTTCACAAATTCAAAATTGCCCGCATCGTTATAAGCAGTAACTGTTCCGAATGACGGGGATTGCGAACCATCGGCTTCAGCCCCCTGCATTTGTATTAGTAATGCTTTTTCACCCGAGCGAAATCCGGTTGCATTCAATACGGTAATTTTCTTGGAACATGCATCAAATGAGGTAACCTTTGCATAAGAGTTAATGATGCCGCTTATCCTTTGTGCTGACACGGGCGATACCATGCCGAGAAGCATAAGAATTGCTGCTATGCTTAAAACGATCACATATCTGTACATAAAGTTCTTCGCCAATTTTGATTGATTATCAATGTCAATGGCAAAACTACGATAGCGAACACTAATGACACTATGTTGAGCGAAAATTTCTGCAAAAAAGTGGCTCTTCGCTCAGCCACAATACTCAAAAGCCAAGGTCAATGCGGTCAGATATGCGGTGGGCTGAAGATTTGGCAGTGTAGCCGTAAAGTGCTAATTTTGAAGCAGTTTTTAATAACAACCTTCAACAAAAGGAGAAGTTCATGTATATTGCTGAAAATCAAATATCACTCAAAGAACTGCTTGAAATCGCCGTCAGCGAACTTCATATTCTTACGACAGTTTCTCATCCGGATTTCAGATTGGAGCAAGCAGAATTCATTGAAGCCAAGAATGAATGGGAAATCGTTGTCTCTTTTTTAGTAGAAAATACCAATAAAAGAAATAGTCCTCTATTAGCAATTTCAATGCTTGATTTCGAGAGAATATATAAAAAATTGACTATAGACATGAATAAACATGTAAAAGGGCTTTATTTTTTCAAAAATTGATTATGATTATTATTGATACTAATGCCTTAATTTTACTTATTGTCGGTTTGATGGATCCGGAGAAAATCCCAAAACACAAATGTTTATCAATTTATGAAAAGCAAGACTTTATTGATTTAGTTGATATTATTGGTGACTTTAATCGTTTGATTATGTTGCCCAATGTTTGGACAGAAGTTGATAATCTTTTAAATGGATTTACCGGTGAAGATAAATATTTATACATTCAAGTATTTAAAAATATTTTTAAGCGATCTACTGAATATTACATTGCAACTATCAGTGGTGCTGAACATTACTCATTTATAGATATTGGACTTACCGACTCTTTACTACTTCAGATCTCATCAAATAATGACTTCTTGGTTACATCTGACTCAAGATTAGCAGATTTCGCAAAAGCACATGGAATACAAGTGTATGATATTGTAGAATCAAGAAATTTAAGACTATAACATGTATAAATTATGGGAGTTAGCAAAGTAATTGTGAACTTTATATATTTAATTAGATTTTTTACAAATTCAAGTACCACCATTTTTTATCTCACAATTTCAAACCGACCCATGTAATTCCCGGTACAATACGAATTGCCGGTGCAGGCAAACGATAATGCGACAATACAGCAATAATACTATCCCATAAACCACCCGAAAGCGGTAATTTTCGAATATCCCAATATAATGACAAATATAATTCATGTGTGCCGCCGCCATTACCCGTTAAATGCTTCACACTATGACCAAGAGAAAAACCAATCCATGACGGATACCATGTTTTGCGCCACGATGCCGGAATATATGCTTCAGAGCCGATACTTAACCAATGAGTTGTGTTTTCATAATCATCAATGATTGCGCCATAACGCTGCGGATCATAGTGCTTCCAATCGAAGCTGATTTGCAATGATAATGGCTGTAATGCCGGATAATAATATTTGAGCAATGGTAATGATGCGCCGACAGTATTGGCTACCATATCGCCCGGACTAAACCCCAGATAACCGCCGCCATTATCGCGTGAAAAACCATCCCGAATTTCTATATAGGTCTGATAAGCCATTGCAATTGCGGCACCCGTATATAATGAACTTACAGTATCCATACCCGTCCACATACATAATTGTGAATACGTTGTGCTCACCATCGAAGAAAAAAAACAATGCCCTAATTTATCCGCACCCAAAGCATATTCCCAATCGCGGTGAGTGTTAATATAAAATGACGTTTTTTCTCCTTTCCACCATAAATCATGTTGCAAGCCGTGACCATAGATAAAGCCCGCTGTTGTGATAGCACCGACACAAGCTAATCGTAATGGTGAAACAGTACTAAGACTATCTGTTTTTGCTTTCAGAGAAAAGCAAGAAAAAAAGATAATAACGAGAATATAGCTTAAATGAAATTTCACACAATAAAGAGAAATGGTGATAATTCGATTGTATTTGTTTTTTTACAGAAGACACAAAGTCAACTGTTTACCAATCGCCGCCGATGGAAAACATCCACAGCGGTTGTGACCAATTCCAATAGAAATTTCGCCATGCCACGTCCACTCGCAAAGGCAATCCCAGAACAAATGAGCGCACACCAACACCGGCACTCATCAATAAATCACGAGTTGTCAAATTTCCATTTTCATCGGGACGAGCCGACACAAAGGTTTGTCCATTATTCCATGCGCCACCCATATCAAAAAACATAGTTCCCTGCACACCCTGCAATGGAATAGGCACAGGTCCGGCAAGTAAACCATAAAAAAGCGGAAAACGTAATTCGGCATTTGTTAAAAAGAAATTATTACCTATGCCTCTGCCAATTTCCCAACCGCGCACAGGCATTCCAAATTCCATAAATGCAAAATCGGCAGGACTGGTAAATGGAATTTGATTGAAGTTAATTTGACGAATCCAATTTTCCACCCAACCAAGCACAAAACGTTGCGGATTGGGACCGAAACTTGTTCCGGCATTACCACGCAAAGCGGTAGTCAAATATCCGTCAAAAATTGAAAAATATTGGCGCAAATCGGCAGTAACTTTCATAAATCCAATGCCATTATTGCCTAATTTCGGCGAACCCATAATATTAAGTCCATATCGAGTTCCATCAGCAGGTCCCCACCATCCTTGCCGCGTATTATCATACACCAATCTGGCTTCGGGGACAATAGTATTTAAGCTGGTTCCTTGCAGCGTTGGAAATTCGGGATAATCTTGAGCTGTGTTCATATAAGAAATACCAAATTCTACACGGCGAAAAGTTGAAAGCGGATACCATGCACCGAAATTTACTCCCGTATTTCTAAATCTGCTCAATATATTAGCACCACCGAAATTTACTCCCGACCAACCAAGCCGATTATATACAGCAATCTGATAGTCAACAACTTCGGGCAAATAATAATATGCAGCATATAAATTACTGTTACGAATATCTAAAAATAAATTAGCAGCTATATAAATTTGATGATCCCCCAACATATCACTAAATAAAAATTGCTGCTGTCCTTGAGCACCCCAAAATGTATTATAACCAAAATTACTGAATGCATAATCCATAGAAAATGACAATTTATATGGATAGGGACCCGCCATAGTTGTGTCAATATAATCACCCCCACCCGATGAGGCATAACTCGGTGAAGCCACTACATCAGTATTGGTTTTTACATTTTGCTGTCGTGAAAATTCCAGTTCATATTCACCGTAAGAAAGTGATTTTTGTTCTTGCGGTTGCGATATTTCAGGTATCGTTTCTTCTATTTGTGCTAATGCTTGTTTTTTTCTGAATGTGGTGACGGGAATGGAATCATAGGTTTTTCGGTCAAAAGGAAATTTCATTTGAAAAATATCGTAGCCGCCATTGATAAGCGTATTAAACAAAAGAGTGCTGCCATCGCGCGCCAACGATAATTGGGCAATACCCTGTAAAGAATTAGTTTTAATTTCTACTTTTCTTGTATCCAAATTCAAAAGGTATAAGTTACCGATACCATTTTTGTCGGAAACATAAAACAGTGATTTCCCGTCGGGCGAAACCGCAATGGATGTTTTATCATATTGCGGCTCAACTGTAATTCTTTCCATATCATGCGTAGCAATATCTATCGAATAAATATCGCGGCGGCTATGATCATAATTCCACATTTCGAAATCTTTTGCTGTATAAGATCCTTGCAAATAATCGCCTCGGTCGGAAACAAAATAAAGCTTTTTACTGTCGGGTGACCATGTGGGGTGTAATTTGGTGAAAATATCACTTGTCAAACGTTCTACTTTTTCGGATTTCGTATTGTACAGATAAATATTACTTTGTTCATTTTCCGAAGCAATAAAGGCAATAGAAGCTCCATCAGGTGACCAGATAGCCCAAGATATTGATTTTAAGCCGAATAATTTTTTTTCATAATCTCCTTCTTTGACGTCCACAAGGTAAAGTGCATCTTCGCCTCCGGCTTTGGCAGAAATTGCTAATTTTTTGCCGTCAGGACTCCATGAAATACCGGGAGTAAGAATATTTAATTCTTCAAAATCAAGAGAGCGTCCCGATTTAAGGACTAATTCGGGCTCACTTTTCGGATTCGTAATATCTTTGATATAAATACCGAACTCGCGATCAATGGCAGAGATATATGCCATTTTCGTAGCGTCGGGCGATATAGCCGGAGAAGTATTGTAAAAACTTAAATCTTTTCGGGAATTGGTAATCGGAGTGGCATAATCTTTTACATCTTCATAAATACCGATGTCGGGTAAATATATTTTTTTCATATCTTTAACCCATTGTTCGGAAAAATCTTCAAAATTTAGACCGAAAGAGCTTTTGTAGGCGGCGTCTAAGGATTGTGCAGTTTTTAAACGATTAATAAATTCACCTATTTTTCTTTTGCCGTATTTTTCGGCGATATACCAATAGAAAGCTTGTCCTCCGCGATATGCCAAATATCCATTCAATGATTGCAAACCGCGTAAAGATTCATTTAATGCCATATCACGCATAAACATATCGGTTTCGGTATTATAGCCGCCGATGCCCTCAAATTCTGCCAGACCTTCATTCATAAATAATGGTATCATGACGGGGTTACGCATTTGCACCGCAGTTTGATAAGAACCGCCATAGAACATATCATTTAAGACCGCATGGACTAATTCATGGTGAATCACATGTCTAAATTGTTCATAATCACCATCAAACGGTAATGTGACACGATTTTTTAATA
>JAYRWZ010000459.1:0-1826 GCA_041917875.1 Chloroflexota bacterium
AAGAGTGACGGTTAATGCAATTCACCAGAGAAGAAGATTGCATCAGATTGCGTACTTTTTGTGAGGGAACAATATAATCTGATGCTGATCCTTCAATGAGTGTTACCCATTGTGTTTGCGAAGGTCGTGACTCGCACAAACGCAATAATTTTTCGACTCGACGCGGTGTATAAACTTCATTCGTATTACAGATAACAATATCATAACCGGATATGTCATTTTGATTTATGGAATTTTCACCAATATAATCACCATCCATAGCATAGACCCACGCTTCAACCCCATTCATGGTTGCTGCATCTTTGCGCCTTTCCGATGATTTCCATCGCTCTCTTATTCCGGAAATTACAAGTACTTTAGGTTCAGACAATGCCATACATCTTAGTAATTATTTGCTGACTTTTATCTGAAGATTTCTGTTTAAAAAACGTCCTTCGGGTGTTTCTTCCGGATATTTATTTGTAGAAACAGCAGTTATAATTGCAAATTTATCGCCTGAAATTGTGCGGATGAATTTTTCTGTTGCTTCAGCGCGATCTTGCGATAATTTTCTATTGTATTCTTCGCCGCCTGTGGCATCGGCACCACCTAAGATTGTAACTGTCGAGCCGGCAGGAATCATATTAGCCATTTGACGTAACAATTCTTTATTTTCAGCAGTTAATGTACGGCTGTCATAAGCAAAACGCAAAACTGCATTAAAATTTTCAACATTCAGCTCAATTGTTTCTGTGGGGATATCGTTGAGTGACACGTTCGCTGCCGTCGATGCATTGGCAAATGCAGATGCAGCTTTAATTTCCAGAGGAAAATTTGTTAAATTCTTATCGAAGCGACATTGAAATGACATTTTTGCCGAATCCGCAGGCATAGTTACTGTCGCAGGTGTTAAGCAAGCACCATTCAATCGTAGTTTAGATCCCGGCTTCATATTATTACTTTTAATGCCAACCATAACATCACCTTGAATTTCAGCATATTGTCTTCGAGATACATACGCTTTGAGGGGCACATTTTCCATTATAATATCTACACGTCTATTTTCTTCACGTCCGGTGATATATTGCTGATTAGAAGGGTTATCAGGCAACATTTTTGCATCAGTTTTAATAATACTTTCCGGCACACCGGCATTAACTAATGCTTGTTTGACCGACAGTGCACGCGCTTCCGACAGCGCAATACCACGTTCATCATCCCCGGAGGTACTACCGATGAGGCGGATTTTTGCATTTGGATTATTCTTTACCGTTGCAACAATCGAAGCAATAAGAAAAGTATGGTATTGCAAAGCATTCAGTGTAAGTTCATCGCTCAAAAAAATTGGTGAAGTATTATAACGCTCAGGAATTGTCGAGGAGTTTTGCTCAAAGAAAAGTGCATTCACGGAAGGTGGTAAAGAAAGAACTTCATTGCCTGAGGTTACTTTAGCTCTCACAGAAAGAATAGATATGCCCAGTTCAGGTGTGGCTTCCGTTTTTGTGACAACCACGGGGGCTTCGGGCAAACTGACTTCCTCAATAATTCGCATGGGCTTTTCTAATTGTTTATCAAAAGAGAAGCGTACTCCAAGTTGAAAATTTAATGCAGATATGTTCCACGCAGCATCATTTGTGACCGGTGTCATATTATAATCGTAGCTTATCTGCTGTGTCAATCCTACTCTTTGGGAAATTCTTAGAATATTTTCAAAACCGGCGGTAAAACCAAAACCAATCTGCGGACTCGAAGACATTGTACCGTTTGCTATCATTCTTTGTTGCCTGCTATCACCCAGAAACACTGCATTTGCGGGCGCAACGATTCGTTCACTGTGGGTAAAAGTA
>JAYRWZ010000460.1:0-1695 GCA_041917875.1 Chloroflexota bacterium
ACTCCGGATTCAAGTTATAATTACGATTTTTCCACAGTAGATGAAAATGGTAAACCAATGAAGATAATCGCCGGTGTTACTTCGAAGGTATATTGGACACTAAAAGTCAAAAACCCTCGAATGGATGCTCGTGCACGAATTGGTGCCTTCGATAAGGTCGGTAATGATACAGCATTTATTATTGAATATTCTACATTCAAAGGTAAAATTGATAAAGATAATTTAGATCTTGCCATGGTAAGTTCCGGTGAAACAGCGTCTATGCCATTTGATGTCAGTAATGTTTCAACAAATGATGTAATTATTAGCAGGTTGGAGTTTAAGAATAAGAATCAAGGTTTTAAGATAACAGAACGTGATGGCTCAGTTTTGAAACTACCATTGACATTACCCGGACTCTCAAAAAAAGAATATCTTCTCTTCTATACAAGTAGCTCAATAGGAGATTATGAGGATAGTCTTGGAATTGGCGATTATTGTCAATTTTACTATACTTCAAAAATACAAGTACAGGTTACCACATCCGTTTCGGATGGTAATGATAATCAAAGGATAAAGATTTACCCCAACCCTGCTAAAAAACTTTGTAAGGTTGATGGGTTGAAGGGCGAAAACACTATCATGGTTATAGATGTTCTTGGAGAGGTAAAAATAAAACTTACAAGTCAAGAAAGTTTTTTAACGCTATCTTTAGATCTGCTATCTTCCGGAAACTATAATGTGTTGATTCGTAATAGTAATGGTGTTTACACAGTGCCGTTAACAATTATGGAATAAATTTCACATAATTCGTGAAGATCGTCTGCAATATCTCTGCGAAATTGATGATTTCGTTAAGGGGGGCGACATATATACAGCAGCTATTATTCGTTCAAAGAAGTATATAGCTTTGAATAAAAAAATTAGATGATCTACAAACACAATTTAGGCATTTGAATAAATAATCAGATGTTCTACAAACACAGTTTAGGCACAAACCTTGATATGATATAATTAAAATACATTACAATAGTTCAGAAAGGTCATTATGAAACAATGTTTCATTATCGTAGTCAGCGTATTTTGTATGCAGACAATGGCACAAAGCCAAAGTATTTCAAGAGATTCACTCTTGCAATTTATAAAAACTAATGCAGGTGGAACCGAGTTTTGGGTTTCATTTCCTCCTTGTTATGAAGAGGTTGCCGGAGCAGAAAATACAACGCGAATTTTTGTTGCATCAAGCGTTAGGCAACCGGTAACAGTTGAAGTTCCGGGCAAAGGTTGGACTATGACAAAAATGGCTGTTGCCAATGACGTCGTCGAGTTCAAACTCCCTTCTAATGTTGGACAACCTTATTCTAAGCCTGTAAATTCTAAAGCTCCGCCTGAGAAAATCTATAATGGTGCCGGCGTTCATGTGGTTGCAGAGGAACCGATTGCAGTCTATGCAATGACACGTTTTCAATACACCTCCGATGGTTTTATGGGGGTTCCTATAAATGGACTTGGCAATGATTATGTGATTGCTTCCTGGCCCCAACATACAGCAAGCGGTTCTGCATTTAAACTTCCTGCATTATCCAATATAGTTGCAGCGTATGATAGTACAGAAGTGACGTTCATCATGGGCGGAACTGCAGGTTCAAAAACTACCGGCGGGTTAACAGCGGGGCAAGGAAAAAAATGGATATTAAATGCGGGCGATGTAATTTG
>JAYRWZ010000461.1:0-6641 GCA_041917875.1 Chloroflexota bacterium
AGACGAGCAAGCGAGCCGCTTCGACTTTTGTCGCCATTTCTGCGATTTTTATCTGTATAGCTTGCAATTCAGCAATAGGTTTACCGAATGCTTTACGTTGTTTTGCATATTCGACAGAACGCTCAAATGCACCTTGCGCTATGCCCAATGCTTGAGAAGCGATGCCGATGCGTCCGCCATTGAGACTTTCCATTGCGATATAAAAGCCCTTGCCCACTTCACCTAGAATATTTTCTTTGGGTACTATAACATTGGTCAAACCGATAGAGCAAGTGTCGCTTGAACGAATGCCCAATTTGTCTTCCTTTAAACCGGGTTCAAAGCCGGGAGTATTTCTATCCACAATAAAGCATGTGATACCTTTGTGGCGAAGTTCTCTGTTGGTTTGCGCAAACACAATATATGTATCGGCTGATGTACCATTGGTAATCCAGTTTTTCGTGCCGTTTAAGACCCAATCGCCATTCTCATTTTGCGTGGCTGATGTATGCTGCTGTGTTGCATCCGAACCGGCTTCGGGTTCACTTAAACAAAAAGCACCAAGTTTTTGACCGCTTGCCAGTGGTCTGAGAAAACGCTCTTTCTGATCATCATTGCCATAGGTCTCTAAACCCCAACAAACCAAAGAGTTATTAACCGACATAATCACACCGACGCTGGCATCTATCTTCGATATTTCTTCCATTGCGATGACATAGCTCAAAGCATCAAGTCCGGCACCGCCCCATTGCTCAGGCACCATCATCCCAAGAAAGCCGAGTTCGCCCAATTTTTGTACGATTTCTCTGGGGAATACACCGTTTTTATCGCGTTCAATCACCGAAGGTGCTATCTCGTCCCGAGCAAAATCACGTGCTGTGGTGCGAATCATTTCATGGGTATCACTGAATGTAAAATTCATAAGAATCTGTGTTGTATGTGGATAAATAGAATATAAGACTGCAAAAATCCGAAATTATGGTTAATATTTCACGTTTTTTATTATCATTGCGCGATAAAAAACATTAAGACACGCAGCCATACATGCTTATTGCCGCAGCTATGGCAACATTCAATGATTCCGCTTTTCCTTCTCCCGGTATATGATAGGTGTGGGTTAATATTGATTGTACTGACGATGAAATACCTGCACTTTCATTGCCCAATACTATCGCAATCTTTGTATGTTGTTTTAGTATAGCAGGGGTATATTCGCCCGAAAGCATAGCACCGCAAAGAGCATACTCGCGAAGATTCAATCGTGTAAACTCTTCAATATCATTCACCTGAATAACATTACAATGGAAAAGTGAACCCATAGTTGAACGAATAACCTTAGGATTGTATCGGTCGGCACAACCGGGACCAAGTATAATAGTTCGAAAACCGAACCAATCCGCAGTGCGAATGATAGTGCCCACATTGCCGGGGTCAGCAACCGCATCAAGAATGATAACTTTATCGCTGATGATTGTGGTGCCGGAATATGGCAAATACTGCACCACAGCAACAATGTCTTGAGGTGACTGGGCATCGCACATTGCATTAAAGTGTTCATGGGGAGCAGAGAAAACCGCCACGCCGCGTTCATAAAACTTTTCCGCCAAAGTACATGCTTCTTCAGCGGCATTATGGCGCACGATAATACAGTCGGCAATATACGGACTGTCTAAAAGTTCCGTACAAACCTTCATGCCTTCAGCCAAAAATTCGGCGTTTGCATCACGTATTTGTCTGCGATGCAATGCCTTTATGTCTTTTCTTTGTTGCGCTGTCAATTGAGAAAAAAGCATAGTACTTTCTTGTCTCGATATATGAATAACAGTGCAAATTACGATTATTTGTTTATAATCGAATGTATGCTTCAATGCTATTTGTTAATCCAATAGATAAGTGTCGGCACAGTAAGCCACAACAATCCCTTAACTAAAAAGAACAGGAATCCCCACACTCCTATTCGCTTAATCCATGATTTTTTGCTTTGATGTACCAATGACGAATCCGAGCTCATAGTGCTTTTGTCTGTGTTTGTCATAATCAAATTAAACCGTGAAAAAATAGTGTTCATTGTTTTATTCCACCCAATCCGCAACAAATACATTTGTGGAGCGTGTCGGCTTGCGTTCTTTGTTACGATTACTGCACCACACGATTTTTTTGCCGTCGGGCGAGAACATCGGGAATGCATCGAATGTAGCCGAATGCGTAATTTGTTCTACATTTTTTGTGCGAATATCAATCATAAATATTGCAAATTCACGACCGCCTTTTTGCTGCGAATGATGATTGGAACAAAACAATATTTTATTACCCGAAGGATGGAAAAAAGGTGCCCAATTTGCCCCCGACAATTGAGTGATTTGCTCCACATTGTTCCCGTCTATGTCTGCAATAAACAACTGTAATTCTTTCGGCTCGACTAATCCTTTTTCCTGCAATTCTTTGTAATTTTTTACATCCTCATCTTTGATAGGACGACTTGCTCGCCATACAATCTTTTTACTGTCGGGTGAGAAAAAAGCACCTCCGTCATAACCAAGCGTATTTGTTAATTGTTTCAATGCACCTGTGGCAATCTCATAACGCCACAACTCTAAATCGCCCGAACGATTTGATGTAAAAATTATATACTTCCCATCAGGTGAACATGTCGCTTCGGCATCATATTTGGGAGAGCTGATTAATTTTTTCGGATTTTTACCTTTTTTATCGGTAATATAAATATCATAACTGTCATAAATATTCCATACATATCGTCCTTCGGCAAACATCGTCGCTTCCGGGCAAGCACCGCCCGATTCATGAGTAGAACCGAAAACAATACGCCCATCGTTCAAAAAATAAGAACAAGTCGTGCGCCCTTTATCCGTACTGACCAATTCATATTTTTTCCCGTTTTTATAGGTGCTTCCATCCGCTTTCATTCTGAATATTTGGTCGCATCCTTGTTTAGTTAATGTTTCCCAATTACTTTGAAAAATCAATTCTTTACCGTCATAACTCCAATATGCTTCGGCATTGTCGCCGCCAAATGTTAATTGACGGATATTTGCAAAATGTTTTTCATTGTCATAGAGCAAGGAATCGGCATCATTACCGCCGAACAACAATGCAGGAGCACACAACACTATACCGCAACAAAGAGTGATTATTGTATTCATAGAAAAAATATATATTTGTAACAATGAAAAAAACGATATTCTATTGATAAATAAGTATCTTTTTCACGGTAATATGCGCCCCATCGTGAATCACAACTGCATATTGCCCAACAGGTAATGACGGTAATGCAATAGATTGCATATTATCGGTTGCATCAAGTGTTTCAGAAAAAAGTGTTTTACCCGTAAAATCAATAACTGACAACGAGACTGCATCATTTTGGGATCGAAGGTAGAGTGAAAACGAATCGCCGGATTGCAATATAGTCGGGAATATAATAACAGATTGATTTTCCGAACTATGATTATCATCAAGCGAAGTTACCGTCACATCATGCTGCATAAATGTTGTGCTGCCGGTGGTATTACCTCCAAAACTTTTGAACACAATTTTATATATTTTATTTTGCTGATTTTTTACATAATATGCGGTTGTTGTGTCAAGCGCCCATGCACCGCCCGTAAATGATTTCCAATTATAACCGATAGCATTGATATGAGATGAAAATTCGCTTATATCGGGAACAATATCGGATATTGCGCCATTAGGAACTTTTGCAACCGCGACAGAGCTGTTTGTACGAATGCCGGTGACGGAATACGGCACTTCATTGCCCGATGGATCGGCGGCATAATCAACGTATTTTCCGAAAACCATATCCCATTGATTATCATCGGGTTCATGATCAACAACATCGCCTGTGGCAAAAGAAAAATAGCCGAAATTTCTACCTTCAAAATCACTTTTTGCCACTTCACCGCTTTTTTCATCCGTACCGTCCAGATTCGCATATTTAAACATATATTTCCCACCGACAAGTCCCGTGATAATAATTTTTTTCATTTTATCAACAAGTTTCATCACATACACGGATGTACCCTTAACGGCATGTGTCGAAGGGTCATATTCACCCCAACCATATTTACCCGTATTGGCATCCATACCGCGATTGAATGCCCCACTGCTCCATGACAAGGGAGAATTGATGACTCTTTCCCATTGGGCAATATCGTCGCTTTGCAGTGGAAGGACAAAGGTCTCCTCCGTACTCTCGGGCACATAATAGAGCTCCCACCCCTTACCTTCATTGATAATAACTGAGGAAGTGCGCCCTTTGATCTCGAATCCCAGATCCCATTCGGACAAAGAAACGGAGCGTACCTTGCCTTTTTCCAATGACACATATACCTGATCGGTATAACCGGGTTTCATACTTATTTCTTGGAGTGTTGGCTGCGCACTTACTATATTTGCCATCAGAACAAACAATCCGGCTGCAAAAACGTGTAGCGTATTGACCATAGAAAAATCCTTAGAATTTACGTGTAAACACTATATGTGTAAAAACAAATATATTGATTTTTCTATTCTTCTCCAAATAGTTTTCAATTTTTCTCTACAGAGGATTGTGATACAATGAGCGAAAAAAACGGACATTCCCATACACAGCATCCCCACAATAATCCTGTATTGGATGCGATTATCCAAACAAGCATTGCCGCGGAGTTCATACGACAAAATGTTGATCAAGTATGTGGGAAATTGGGCATTACCGGCACGCAATATAATGTGTTGCGCATCTTAAAACGTGCTCATCCGCGAGGGTGTTCACGCAATGAAGTTCTTGCACAACTCATTGAAAAAAGTGTAGATGTCACACGTGTGATTGATGGTTTGGAGAGGCGAGGTTTCGTTGAACGTTTGCGCACCAGCGAAGACCGGCGCTTATCGCTAAGCATGATCACAGCGTCAGGGATTACGCTTTTGGGTGAATTAGACATCGAATTTATGGCTTTATTGAACGATATAACTCATAAACTCGGCGAAGAACAATGGAAAGAATTGGCAACAATTTGCAGAACTTTATCGCAACGATAAAAACACTCCGGCAACGCAATGACAAACTTAATCCGCACTGACACGTCATTGGGCTACAGCTTTCTCAACTATTGGATTCTATGCGATTATTTATTACTACGCTTACCTTACTTCTCTGTTGTATCGCCGGTGCGTCAGCGCAAAAAACCATAACATTGCGCGGGCGAGTCATTGATGCGGATAGTGCCACCGGCTTACGCTTTGCCACCATTCGTTTACAGGGAACAACAAAGGGGACACTCACTGACAGGCAAGGATACTTTTTGCTGCGTTTACCCAAAGGCGGTCATACCATGACTATTTCCATGGTGGGCTATTCACAACAACAACTGACGCTTTCTTGTGACCGTGACACCACCCTCGCGGATATAGCAATGCAGCCTATGGAATTACGAACCGAAGAAGTGGTGATTACTGCCAAAGACCCCGCACGGGCACTTATGGAAGCAGTTTTGGCAACCAAAGAACGTCAAAAAAATGCCATCAATTCCTATACATATTCGCTGTATTCTAAATTTGTCTTCACCACCGATACACTCACGGCACGACGTTCCGACAGTAAAGAAGATTCTACCATATTCGCTATTCTTGAAACATTTTCTAAAGGGTATTACAGCGCGCCTGACCGATATTTTAATCAAATTATTCGACGGCGACAAACGGCAAATCTTACGCCCCAAACAAATATATTAGTTGTGGGCACCAATATTAGTGCCTATGAAGATAAAGTCACAATATTAGGCGATGAATTATTTACGCCGTTTCATCCCGATGCTCTGGATTTATATACATTTACCATAGAAAAAACCTTTCGTGAAAATAAACGATTACTTGTAAAAGTCAGAGCAAAAGCTAATTCCTCCGTGCGCAAAATGCTCGAAGGTACATTATTGATAGAACCTGACAGCGCCATACCGGTCTCTGTGCGATTAACTCCGACAAAAGCAGTGCAATTACCTTTAGACGCTTCATTGCGTTTTGAACAAACCTTCACCAAAGTCGGACCATATATTATGCCCGAAGGGCTTGCTCTTGAAGGGTCTTTCAGTCTCAACCTTTTATGGTTGCTTAATCCCCGACTTGATTTTTCCTTAGAAAATATCGCCTCGGATTATGCAATAAATATACCCGTTGATGATGATCTTTTTGAACAAAGAAGGGTGGAAGTAGCAACCGCGGCGGATGTGTATGACACCACATTTTGGCGATCAAATTCTGTGATGCCCCTAAAAATCGAAGAAGAACAAGCGTACACAGCTATTCAAACAGCACAAGAAGTGCAGGATTCCGTCGCTGCCGAAGGTTTACTAAATCAGATTTTTGCTCCCGTTGTACGAGTCATCAATACTGTCGGACGGCGACCATTTACCGGATTTGAAGACATTTTCCGTTTCAATCGTGTACATGGCGCATATTTGGGCATGGGATTACGCGATACTATTTTTAATTCTTGGGAAGCGACAATAAAATCAGGCTATGGAATTTCCGACCAACGATGGTATGGCGAATTAGGTGTACGACATTTTCTTGACAAAATAGGAAAATATTCTCTCGGTGTGAATGGCTGGCGCCGATTGCAACGGCGCGATAATCCTTATAATATTCCGGCAAGCGGTATTACC
>JAYRWZ010000462.1:0-1701 GCA_041917875.1 Chloroflexota bacterium
AAAATCATATTGTTCTTTCAATATTGACGGGAAAGCACTATAATATTCTTGGCGAATATTGCCCTCAATGCCCATAAGTGCAGGAATATCCGGTTGCATCATTATTTCTGCGGTCAGATGTTCAATAGCAAGAATTTGTGATGACAAATCGCAACCCCGACCATTGTAATATCGAATATTTTTCAACATATTATATGCCGCGCCATCAACAAATTTTTGAGCAAGTGTCAAACGCCGTTTTGCTGATGTATAGTGTTTGACTTGATGAACAAATAAAAAACCACTATTGAGATATTCGCGCGGATAATATGAGCCGGAATAAAATCCATAGTGATTAAAAATATGGGCGGGAATATTGTACTTTGTTAAAAATTGCAAAAAGCGACTATTAAAATTAATATCACCGAATATATAAAAGCTGTCAACATCGTCAATCGGCACCACACGTTTTTGTGCCGTATTGTAAGCCGCATTTTGCTCATCGTCGGTAAAATCTGTCAGCAGTTCATCGTCATCAATCGTGACAGCGTTCTCAGTGGTTGGCTCAAAATAGACGGTATTATCTTTACGGCGCAAACGACCGCTGTTAAAAATATAATATGGTCTTTTCATCTGTACTCCGATAAAAAATGAGTAAATGAATTTATAAACCTATCAGGTTTTCAAAACCATAGAGGTTTGGGGAATAGACACATCACGTACTATTGATTTGTGTGCTGTTCCATTCACACTATTAACCGTGGCATAATTCACAATAAGAACAAGATCGGCACACTTTCCATTCCACAGTTGCGGGAATATCTTGTTGTGTGGCAATGCTTTCTATATGGGGAAGTATTGTTTCGGTTAATTGTTGTTCTTTTTGATCTGTGAGAATCACGGATTTTTTTGTACGCAATGTTGGATAATTAAGTTCACCTTTTATGCCATCGGCATTATCGTGATTGGCAACGGCAAGCCCTTTTTGTTTCAAGAACCACAGATAATACAGAATTTGCCATTCATGGGCTTGTTCCATTTTATCGGATTTTTTAACTTCATGGACTAATTGTTTTTTGGCATCGAACCAATCCAAAACAATAGTGCCATCAATGTCAATTTCCTTTTGTTCTTTCTCATAACTTGATTCATGAATATGTTTGCCCATGCGAACAAGATCAGACTCTGATTCGCATTGAATGCCTTTTGCGAAGAACCATAACTCTCTATGACATACAAAGTAATAGTTCATCATTGTACCTGTAATCTTCATACGTACTCCTTGCAATTACAATCTATACTGTTCATTCCATTATGGTTAGATTAAGTCAAATTTTCAAAGAACGTTAATTTGAAACTAATAAAAATTTGAATATTCTGCGATATTCGTAACCAATCCATCTTCATACGAATAAATGTTATCTGTTGTATAATGGTAAAGATACAAATATCCATAGGTTAAATAATTTTCAGATCCACCTTTTGTATAAGCCGCAAGTTTTTTCGGATCATTTACAGGTATTGAGAAAGTAAATTTTGACATAATGGAGCTAAGTTCCCTAAGCATTGATAGTTTATCCATAAGAACATCTGCATTACCCTTAATAATTGATTCATATAAATCCCAAACGTTTTCTCCATTAATGAAATCTACTTTTCCTGTTCCTAAGAATAACAACTCCCTCTCAGAAAAGTGATGAGCCGGGATACTTATTGGCACAA
>JAYRWZ010000463.1:0-10274 GCA_041917875.1 Chloroflexota bacterium
ACTGACTGTTTTAATTAAGAACGAGAAGACAGGCAAGATGGAAATGCGCACATACTTCTCAGCTTTAGACGCTGCCGGCACTATGCTTGAGTATGCTAAGATGTCGCTGCGTGCTACACTCCTTGACAGATATGCAGGAGACGACGACGAATGAAAACTCCAAGTGCGCGCTTGTTGGCATTCAAAAAATTCGGCATCGTCACACATGACTTCAAAGACGAGCTTCAGCAAATGCTTGACATCTTGTCAGAGGCGTTCGAGATGGAGCCGAGCCGAGCAATTGCTTTTTTGAAAGCAAAGAAATTCAAGACTACATGGAAGTGGGATGAACTGATTGCAGAGCTGCACGCGCAGGCATTCACGGTGGCTAAAGTTATGGAAGCAGATTTGCTTCAGGCAATCCGTGACGAGCTCGTGGAGGCAATGCAAAAGGGGATTCCGTTTTCCGAATTCAAGAAGTCTTTGCTGCCTAAGTTGGAAGAGAGAGGATGGACAGGCAGGAGGGTAGTGAAGAATCCTGATGGCAAACAAGAAAGCGTGGAGTTAGGCACCGCCAACCGACTCCGCATCATCATGGAAACTAACTTACAGTCTGCGTACATGAATGGCAGATGGCAGCAGATTCAGGTTTCAAAAAAAACTCGACCATTTATCAAGTACTATAACCCCGATCCGAAGGCGGATGTTTGCATTGGACTGAATGGTAAAGTTATAAGCGTTGACGATCCGGGCGTGAGGATTCCACCATTTCACTACAGGTGCAAGACGAGCATGGTTTCTGTTTCGAAGAGAGAAGTAGAAGCCGAAGGTTATGAAATTGTTGACGGCAAAGATGTCAATGGCATTCACGAAAGTTTTGATGCAGCACCCGGGCAGACTTTCAGTCCGGATTTGAGTAAGTATGATGCGAAAATTAGAGAGAGGTTAGACAAGATAATTAAATAACAGGCACGCAGCACTCTGTGTGCCTGTTTTGTTTATTCTTGAATCGGAATTATAAACTCGTTATCAATCAAGTCTATGATAAACTCTTCAATATTGTAAGTGGATATGATTGCGCCTGTTTGTATCTTGCAGTTCGCAGCCGTTCTATCCATAAATTCCTCTAATGTATGTGTAGGCATGTGGCTGTTTTTCCAGAGAAACTCAACGAGTTCTTGGTAGTTAGAGGCAGATACTGTGCCACCGCCTAATAATTTGTAATTCATAATTGGCTGCAAATTTACAACCAAATACCGTTCCGCAATATAGGCAACTGCTTTGCGTGTCGCGGTGACAAGTAAATCCAACATTCGATTTGTTCGCCAGAAGCCAAGGTGCAGACTGTTGTTTCGCGTTGATAAAAGCATGGTGTTCCCTCCAATTTGTCAAGTTTGTTAAGAGTAAAATTATTGATTTTGTAAACTTCGCCGTGTGCGGTTTGTTTCTTGTTGCGCATTGCGAAAGGGAAAGGGCTGTCTTCGGCTGCGTGGATTGCGATTCCGTTTGCCTGTGCTTCGCCCACAAACTCCGCAGCTGCAAGCAGCCTGTTATTACCGTATCCTCGCTTTAACGTGCCGTAAACGAAAACGTGCTGCGTTGTTTCCGCAGCAACCGGCTCCTCGCTTGGAGCCGGTATTGTTAATTTTCCTATCATGCTGCTAATGCTGCCTTTCTTGCTTTGTAGTATCTTTTTGTTTTTGCGTTGAGTATTTTGAAAAAATCATTTGCGCTTGTTGCCCGGGTTGTTGCTGAATATTCTATTAAAGAATTTAGTATTTCAACCCATGCCGATATTTTATTAAAATCTACTGTGCCGCTGTGTTGGCGAAATTCTACTGTACCATGTCTCCAGAAACTTTCTACGTTTAATTTTACGTAGCGAGTATTTTGTCTGATTGCGTTTGTTATATCTATCAATTCTGTTGCTGCGTTTATGCGTTCGATATTTGCTAATACTTCAGTTTTTTTGCTTTGGCAAAATCTGTTGTTTGAATCTCTGCGGCTTACAGGCATCATTTTGTCGATATGTTCTTCAAATAATGCGTAGTTTATGAAAAGGTTGCGCCATTGTTCTATTGTAAAATCTGCTGCTGAAAAATGTACGTGAAATCCGCAGCTTTTATTTACCTTTGCGTTTACGCTATTTAATGCTTTACATACTGATTTTACTTGCTGCATTCCATTTTCGCCTTGTAAAATCGGGCTTACTACTTCGATTGCGTTACTTCCGCTAATTGAGCTGTCTCTTACCGCTTTCCAGTGGCTGCGTGTTGTGTGGTTGTAATTTTCGTTTTGAAACTCTACGCTTTCGTTTCTCATTGCGTTTGCTAAGTCTCCAACGTTTACGTTGTACATTTCTAATTCGATTCCGAAGTTTCTATTTATTACGTAAACATTGCCTCTGTTGTTTGTTCTGCTTACGCCGTAAATCCTTGCGTAAACATTTTGTACAAATCCGTAGTTAATTCCTAAAGCGGCTGCAACCTGTGTGCGGGTCAATCCAAGTTCGAGAAGCAATTTTATCTTGCGGGTCTTGGTAGCGTTTAGCTCGATGATTTGTTGTTGTGTCATTGCGTAATCCTTTTGTTTAATTGTTGTTTAATTTCTTGACACAAAAATACGGTTCTTTTTTGAACCGTGCAAGTTATTAACTACTTATTTTTCAACTATTTACAAATAAAAATAAATTTTTACAAACACTTGCACACGTGGAAATAAAGTGTTATCTTTGTGAAGAATTAACGAGGGATAAAAATGGAAGAGTTGATAATTCCGAAGATCGAGCCGCAAAAAGTGGAACTGTATAATCCCGATGGGGTGTTGTTAGGGAGTTTCAATCAGTATGAAACCTTAGATATTCGGGTCCAAATTAAGCAGAAAAAACTAAAGGGGTATTACATCGTCTTCAATTGTGATAAAATACGGATTGACCGTAACGGTAATTTAGAATCATACCCAGATGGGCTCTTTGATTTAATTTCAGAATACACCTGTAAAATTATATAAAACAGACTATGGAAGCACTAAAAAAAGTTTGCAATCAATGCCCCTTCAGGAAGGATGCCACAAAGGGGTGGTTGGGAAAAAAGAGAATTACTGAAATAGTGGAGGAGACCGTTGAAGGTGACAAATACTTTGTATGTCATAAAACCTATGATTTGCCGTCGTCAGAACAGAAATTATGCGCAGGCAAGTTAATTCTTGAAGGGAGAGTAAATCCATTCGGCAATAGCTCAACACGGATGGGGATGGCTTTTGGACTTATCCCGAAAGAATATGAAGAAATTCAGGGCAGCGAGTTAATTTTTGAGAATAAAGACGAGTGCATTAACCACCATACTTTTTAATAATAAAATGGACATAAATATTGACGACGTAGAACGATTGCTTACGCAGTCCTACAGCCGATTACTTGTAACAGGCATGGCAGGTTCCATGACTGCTGTCGCAAACGCTGTCGAAGCAGGGATTGCAAAAAACTTCATCAAACAAGGGAGATGGGCAGGGGGTGGAGAAGTTACACTACTATCTGGCGGCGACACGCGTTGGGTTGATTTGGCTGACTCGACCAAAAAGCAATACGAAAAAAAAGGATGGAAGCAAGAGCCGACGTTATCAAGGACCGGAGGCGGACTTGCTGCGAGCATTGAAGTAACTCCAACATCCGGACTCTCCATAAAAATATCCGCAAACAAAAGCTACGCAGCCATACATCAATACGGTGGACAAACGGGACGTAACTTGTCTGTAACCATACCTGCTCGTCCTTTTTTAATCCTCAACAAAGATACCCTTGAAGACATAAGAGAAGAAATCATAGCCGCAATCCAAGGGTGATTTTATGAACAAATATTTTTGCACATTCTTTATCCGCGATCTCAGCAACGAGGAGTTATCCTGGATTTGTGATGCTGCGGACAGAGAGGAAGCCGAACGCCTTTTTTTGGAGTTTGTGAGCAGCAGCTTTCAAGAATACACTACCGAGCTTGTCTCAATTGAGTCATTGCAAGACATAGCAAAGAGTAAGCTGTAAAAATTTTTTTTGGGGAAATAGTTGCGTTTTTTGTCAAATTTCGCCACTTTTGAAAAAAAGTTGAAAAATTTTGAAAAAAGATTTGCACACGTTAAATATTTAACGTATTTTTGTATTAGAAAATGAGCGCAACACAAACTAACAACAAGCAGCTCAAACACACACACAAACATTTTAGGAGTAAAGTTATGTTTACAGTAACAATTCAACATGCTAAATTTGAGGTTAGCAATGCAGAAACAGCATTAAGCACTTATCTTACCGCCCGCAACTTCCTGACAGAAGTAGAGTGCAAAAGAATATTTAATGACATTATGTTAAACTTGCCAAAGACTGAAGCTGATTACTTTGTTAAAATACAAACAGCTTTTAACAATTCTCAGCTAAAAGAAAACGTTGTTGCTTACCATGTAAATGAAGAATCGGCACTTGCAGGTGCTTCTTATTACACACGTGACGGTGGTGAAGATCTGCCGTATAATCAGACAGGTGAAATTGATTTGTTGCGTAAAATGGTTGTTGTTGCAGATTCACATAAAGTCTCAGGTTATGGTGTAAATGCAGATTATTATGCACATGGTATGTTAGATATAATTCGAGACGGTGTGCGGTTAAAATAGCAAGCCCAAACTTTTAATCCTACCCATAGGGAACACTTTTTTTTAATCAACAACAAAGGAGAACTAAATGGGAAACGTTCTAATCAGTAACGTGCAGCGTTACAAATCTTCTATACTTCAATTTAACGAAGTAAAAACATCGGAAGATTGTTTGCAATCCAAAGAAACAATGGGTAGTTTTTTAGGACTATATAACGCAATAATTGATGGTAAAGAGGGATTTGCCGTAACTGTCGCATATTGGGGTGGTGACGATGCTGACGTCTGGCATCACATTTTTTGGAAAAAGTCTGATGCACTTTATTGTTACAATAAGTACAAAGACCCAGACACAACATCCGGAGACGAACCGATTGTTAAAACCGCTGAATTTGAAAGAGATGGGGTCAAAAGAGCAATGCCGTACACGTCGCTGTATAACGGCATTTACCCTGTTCACGAAATGCACGGAGGTGATTATATTAGACCATACATCAACTCAGTACTTGCACAAAAATATGGTTTGTTCGACGAATTGAGAGCAATGGCAAAAAAAGAAGATGATGATATAAGGAACATCGTCGGCACGGAATATGAGAAATGCTTGATAACGGTGGGCGAAAATGAAGACGGCTCCACGATGAAAGTAGTTGCCAACAATGAAGTTTCCTTCCGCATACATAATTGTTGGGAAACAGGTCTTAATTACTATGAATTACGTGGTAGATATGAAAAAGATGTGTTTGATGTCATGAGACCGCATCTCGCTTGGCACGGTTGTGAGCAAGAGGAAGAAGGCGACTGGAGAGGCTGGTACACACTTAACATTGATAGAATAAACAAGGCATTAGAGACAATCGGTAAAACTACAACAACATTTTTTTTAGGGTAAACATGAAACATCAAATAACAATATCACCCTCGCTTGGCAAGAAAAAAACACAAGAACTGATGGATTATCTTGCAGAGAATTTACCAAAACACAAATTTGAGATAACCGTAAATGAGCCGGATAAGTTTGTTTACTCTGCAAACGATGTTATAAACGGAACAGGTATAAGCAGGGCAAGGTTATCACAACTGACACGTGGAAGGGTTAATTACAGAGATGGCAAGGTCGAATCTACACAGGCAGCATTACTCGTAAACGGCGTTGATTACATAACGCATCTCGGCGAAGATAATAGAGGACATATATTTTACAGCAGGTCAGCAATAGATAAATTGTGTGAGCTCTACAACATTGATAAGTCAAGTTTTGATTAACAAACGGCAGAGGGGCTTTAATGTTCCTCTGTTAATTTATATAGAGGATTTATGAAAATCACTTACACCCTATTTCCGGCACTTCTTTTTTGTTCTTACAACAAAGACAATGCACCTGATGGTCTGCCGCTTATTATTGACAGCGAAGAGACTAAAACAAAGATCAGTAAAGCGCAAGGACTTATTGATTTATTACCGTCTATTGCTGCGTATAACTCCATAGGTGAATCACCAAAAAATTACTGGCTCAATGATACGCTATATAATAAAGTTGAGTTTGATGAAGAGTTCAGGCAGACACATTTCGCACGTTTTTTTTCACTTAATCACAAAAGAAAATACGGCGTTATATGCTTCCAAAATGGCGGACAGTATATTTATTTACTTGACCATAAAATAAGTGGGCAAACAACACTTACTTGTGCGCTGTATTTATCGAATGTATTTATCGGTTATGAGCAAGCGGTAATCACAGAACAAGGTGTTGGAATTGAGGGCGACGGCATTTACGCTGCGGACATGGAGACAGGTGGTTATATCTCTTTTGTAGCAGTCGCCTTGTCGGCAATGGGTGAAAAACCTCTTAAAAAAGTAAGCGGTCAGTTTAACTCCACAACAGAAATAATTTGGGAGATATAAAATAAAACCGTATTTTTTCTCCGTCAGGAGTAAACCCTTTTTGGTTTTTTTGGGGCTGAACTTTTGCTGAAGGTCAGTCCCTTTTAATCTAACCCTGTAGGGAATTGAAATTTGTAATGACTCTTTATCAGAGGCATATTATTTAATCTTACCCATAGGGAAGTAGCCCCTCAATCGAGGGGCTTTTTTGTTAAATTCAAAACGGCAGTTCAACATCTTCGAGGGATTTGCAGTACTTCATTACTATTGGCGTATGGAACAGCACGAGTAAAAAAACCTCCTAATGTGTGTGGCGTTTAATGATCCGTCGCACATGGACTCTACTAAGCTCTAACTCACTCGCAATCTGATTTAAGCTGCGACCTTCGTTATGCAGCTTCATCACGTAACGATGCACGAGCGGCGTGATGTTACGCAGCTGCGGAATATGCAAGCTAAAGCCCTGAGCGTTCAGCAATAGTTGCTTTACTACGTCGAGTCCGACCGTGTCAAGAAGGAACCCTAAATCTTGATACTGTGTAATATCCTCTTCACGTATCATCTCAAGTATGTTTTCTGTCTTCATGTATATAGCCCCCGAAAAATTGTTTCCGTATATTTGCATCCTCTTTATACAAAACACGGCTGTCAGTCTTTCGGGGTTGGCGGCTTCTTTTTTATAAGGTGTCAGATTTGTCAGATTTTGACCGTCAATATTTCAGACTCGTCCAATGAATAATTTTGCCGACAAATGGCTTATTAAACCATTGCCAAAATTCCTGAATTGAATCAAAGCCATCGTTCTTTACAAGAGCTTGAATACCTTTCTCAGTCAACCATTTGCCATCTACGTACACTACTTTTTCTATGGGTTCGATAGTAATATTTTGAACAGAAACGCAATGTCGCGTTAAAAAGCAGTGATAATCTTTTGTACGTACACCTGTTGCAAAGTGAATGATGTGGTACCGAGCCCATCTGTTTTTTTTGTCTTCGCGAATAGTATGAAGTTTCTGACCGCTCACAATCTTATCCACGAATTGTTGTTTGAAACCGAGAACCATTTTACATCCTGATTATTAAATTTACATTACGTTATCACAGTCCCGTCACCGCTCGGATGAGGGATGATGCACGGGAACTGATGCTTCGGCAACCAATACGAAGGGCGAACACCACAGATGATAGTGCTTTTTTCGCTAAACTTAGCACGCATCAGTTTACGTTTACCCGGTCTTGTTTCGGGTCCGCGCATATGCCAATCCTCATGCCACTTGGTTGCTTCCCATCGCAACACGGCACCCCATCCTTGAGCAGACTTTTTACCGATATTAGTCGCATGTCGAAGCAATCTGCGGATTTCGTCAATGTCACCGACACAGTACCAATCCACATAAAGCGCACTTGTGTAATATAATTTGTTGTGTACGGCTTTGTATGCACCGCGAGCAGTATCCACAGTTGCTTTCCGCTTCCCGAAATCAATCATGTCTGAGAAGTGCATGTCAAAACGCTTTGTGTATGATTCATTGCCCTCAACTGCGTGGTTGGGGAATTGTGCAAAACTGCACTTGTAAAACCACCAGTCTTCTCGCATATCAGATTTCTGAAACGGAAGATAAATCTGCTGACCTTCACGCACTCCATTGTCGTTTGACTTAGTAATAACCCTTGCATCTATACCGAGTTTTTCACGGAGCATCAGTGCGTAGAGCAGACCATCAAGCGGCAACTGTTTATCAGAACTAACCACAGGCGTTTGCAAATAAGCCCTTATACGCAGCGGTTGGAAGCTGTATCCTAACTGTTCATGTATTTTCATATATTTAGCCTTCGTTTGTGATTGATAATCATGTATAATGTCTTGCGTCGGGGAACTTTGCAAGCAAGGTGTTATATGCACTTATATCACGTTGCTTGAGTGATTGCAACGATTCTTGTGGAAAACGGCGGGCAACTCCGGCGGTAGTGCGAGCTGTAATGCCCTCTGCCATATACTTGCTCAAAAGAGGCAAATCCCTAGAAAAAGTATATGCAGCGATATCGTCTATGTTCCAAAAACCAAGCGGAGCAATTCTTTTTTTACCGTTTTTCATTTGGTAAAACAGCCCATCTTTGCGTAAAGTAATCCTGCGCCCAACACTTTCTTCTGCTCGTAAACCGACGAAGAAGGAATCGTACCCCTCAAAATCTCGCGCTACCTTTGACAAACTTTGTGTTGAGTCGCCTTGCTCCAGCCATCCTTCATAGACAACCTCAACAAGATTGAACGCACCCCTTGTCTTCCATTCATTTATGACTCTTACATAATCATCAACTAAGTATGTCTCGCCTCTTGAAAAAAACACAACAGGTGTCTCAGGATTACACTTTAGCACCAAATCAACCAATACCGCGCTGTCTTTGCCAAAAGAACAGGCAATGTATGGTGACTTTACCTGCCTAAGCGCATCCTTAATAAATGCTTCAGTTTTCGCAACTCGATTACGGAAGCTCATTAGCTTTGAATAAACCAAAGCTGTTTCTTTTTCATCGTCAATGGCGGTCATTGTATCTCCTTCGCCATATTTCTGATCTTCTGTCCTTTCTCATCCAGGTACTTGTAATACTCAGCAAGCAAAGGGCGGGCAAGCTCATTACCCTTGGCAGACATACGGCTGTCTATTTCGATCCATTTGTCCATTTTGATAGATACTTCACCGTGACCTATACCGGATTTACCGCCGATATATGGTGAACGGCTGAACTGATACAAGGCATTCACAAACGCTTCGTACTCTAAGTTTGTCACGTCTTCCAACACTATCTTCCAATAGAAGGGAGTGCCGGCAGCCAAGGTCTCAACATGATACATCATCTGCTGTGCTGTTGCTGACTTTGTCAGTTCTTTCTTATCTGCACCGCCTT
Source organism: Chloroflexota bacterium (assembly GCA_041917875.1). Lineage (GTDB taxonomy): Bacteria > Bacteroidota > Ignavibacteria > Kapaibacteriales > UBA961 > UBA2353. The sequence goes on from JAYRWZ010000463.1 coordinate 9,406, forward strand.
GTAACAATGTCATGTCATCACCGCCGATAAGCCCACGCAGCTTGTCATTTTTCTCGTCATCTTTACGAGTGTACATCACAGGGTCGCAATAGTCCCAGACACTATTCAAGTTTACATGCACAAACTCCGAGGGTATCAAGTGTGCCGTCTGTGTGACGACAGGCATCAAAGGGTGAATCTTAATCTTACCCGGCATGATGTTGTTGCCACTTGCACCGCCGAACAAACCAACCAATGGTATTGTTTGTTTAAGTTCACGGTAGCGTTCAATGTCAAGTCCGCTGTCACCTGTGGAGCTTAATCCACCGCCCGAGAAGAAGAAGTAAAACGCTTTGAGCGAAAGACCTTTAATCATACCTGTTTCTTCATCTACACCGTAGCCAAGATGCTTGAACATGTGCATAAAACCAATATCACGTAACAATCCACGGAGGGAGTTGCCGGATATGACAGGCACGTGCTCAACGGTGTAATCGGGTTGCACTACTTTATGTCTGCGTAATTGCGACATAGTGCCGTTTTGCTCACCGCCATTATGGGTGATAGCTGTCAAAGCTGTTACTGTACCTTCTAAAAAATATGTTTTCATTATGCAACTCCGTCTTCAAAAATGTTAATAGATGCCGGTTCTTTTTTTGTTGTTTTTTCGGTCGTTTTCTTTGCGTCTTGACGCGCAGCAAACTCGGATTTAAGTTCATCATTCTTTGCACGTGCCACCGTTACTAAATATGTCGTAGATTGCCGTATCCACTCAAGTATGCGCCGTTCCTCATAAGCATTTGTAATATCCTGAACAACGGCTATCAGCTCTGAACTCTGATAATAATCGTTGGGCATTTTTTTACAGAAATTTTCAATGAAAATAGGGA
>JAYRWZ010000464.1:0-7926 GCA_041917875.1 Chloroflexota bacterium
AAGTATTTTTTGTTGCAATTCAGGTGTCATATTATAAAAAATATTACCAACGATATCTCACCCACAGATGTGCTGTAAGGAAATTAGTATTCCAATCCGCATCGGACAGAATACTATTAAGACCATATAAATATGTTGCTTCCAGATTTATAGTCACATTTGCATTAACCATATATTGCCCCCCGATTCCGCCGAGGGCACCGAATTGAAAAGTGCGCATACTTGACACATCACTCTTTTCTATGGGTAAATTTATTGTACCGGTTTCAGCATAGCGAAAATCGGACGGACGAAGAACTATGCGTTCTTGTTCTATAGATTTTCCTAATGGCATCGCGGTTCGCGCACCACCGATAAGATAGAGTGATTGGGTAAAATACCATTCGGCAACCACACTAAGCGCAGCATGATAGCCCGTTTTCCATTGTGTACCCTCTTGTAATGGCACAAGAGTATTCGACTCTCGGTCTCGAATAAAAGAAACCGCGGAATCAGGTGAAATAATTGTTGCGGGACGATTTTCTATGCTTAATTTTCCTGTTAGCCCGAGAGTACCGGTAATTCTTTTTCCGGCAGTAATACCAAAAATCCATCCGGCAGCAGTTCCTGTGCTGAAATTACCTTTTGTGGGAATGCCCCCGCTTGTCGAAAAATCTGCAAAATTAAAATTTCTCTGCCATCCGAAACTTGCTCCATATTGCCATCCGGGTTCTTCAGCACAATCATCACGCTCACCATCACGCATAGTAAATGTAAAATCATTAGATATGGGGTCATAGGTATGACATACGGTATAAATCGAGCGATTATTGGCAACATCTACCGCTTCGAGAACCATTCTGCCCGCTGCCGAAGGATCCAATGTTTTGACAAGAAAATTAATTTGCGGCACGCCTGCTTCAATTTTAGGAATACTTGCCTGCATATTTTTTGCAAATACCACTCGAATAGATTTCAGCCCTTTATCTGTTGTTCGGTCATCACGGAAAATAATATTTATTCGCGAATCAACAATGCGTGAATCGCCTGTAGGTGCCAATGTGTCCGGTTCTTCAAATATTTCATCAAACGATTGCCCGCCCATATTTCCATACGCATCATATGCTTGCCCGCCATAACCGAAACCATACGAAGACAACCCGAAGGGTTCATCGGCAAGTATAGTATGCGTACCAAAAGGAACTTGGACTTGCGCTATGGAATAACGGCTCAAGCCCATCCGTTGAAATTGTGATGTATCGAGTTTTCTGTTATTTAATCGCAAAGTGGGAATTGCCCGCGACGGAATCACAATATTCACATAATGTTTCCACTCGCCATTAATTGGTGTGGCAAAGCGGTATTGTTTCAAAAATTGCTGCGTTGGGCTGACAAGCAACATCATCGGATCGCCCACATCATCACCATTGGTAAACCCTTGCGAATATTGTGCTAATAAAATGGGTTTGTCAGCGGTTACTTGCAAATTTTGACGTACATTGGAATTTTCATAAAATTGTCCGGCATCCAATACCGAAACTAAGCTAGAATTTTCGAATACTTTCGTTTGAGGCTGACTTGCCACCACACGAATTGTCGAACGCGAGCGACGCTCCAATTTACCGGCATAATAATGTTTGCCCCATGCATTTATGGGGGGTAATTGTTCCACTAAATGATTGCAACCGATAAGCCCACGGGGCACATACGCACATTGATGCCCGCTGAATACTGCAATTTTTTTATTGGAACGTATAAGTGTGCCCGTTAAATCGCCTGTGCCGCCGCCTTCGACTTCAGCACCAACGGGAAACACATCGCCACGCTTTAAATTCACCGTATAAGGTCTGTCCGCGGGATGTTTGCGTGTTTTAACGGTCGGTGTGATAGTTACTTGAGTGGAGTCCTCGGTTGCAACCACACTAAATTGTGACATCATACCTTCGGAAAATGAATAACATATTGCACGATACTCAGTGCCCAGCACGGAGACGGGCAATCCGAGATAGGTATCGGTAGTTTGCCAACGACGACTTAAACCATAAACAGAAATCGGATTATCGGAAGTAATATGCACGCCCAAACGCTGTATCACTTCTTCACCCATCACTTGCGCCGAAGGATCAACAGCCAAATTAGTGACAGTCCCCCCTTCAACTTTGACTTGTTTTTTGTAACCTATTCCATCAATTTCCACAGTAACTTTTGATGTTGTATTGGCAGTGATAAACAATTCAAGGTTAATTAATTGATTGGAATTGCCGATGCCGTCGCGTCGTTCATTCATATAATTACGAGTAAAGCAAAGCCAAAATTCAGTGCCTTCGGAATTTTTTCTCACCACCGTAACAGGAGTTTTTTTCTTTAAAGAGTCAATAGTTTGCGCCGACATAGGCAGAAGCGACCATATAATCACGATACTCCATAACGGCAAACACTGTTTTATCTTATCACATATCTTTTTCATTTGCCGCGGACTTTATTGTTTGTTAATTAAGAGTAAAGTGTTGTGGGTGCTATTGCGTGTAATCATCCGAATTATATAGGGAGATGTGCCTATTAAGTTTATTTCGGGTGTAAATTCAAAAACATTACGACCTGTTTTGCCTTGTATTTCAGGATATTCTTCGACGAGTTTACCATAAATCGTGAACAATGAAAAAATCACGGGTGTATCTTCACCAAGCGTATAGGGTATGCGGCATGAAACAGTCACCGGATGAGGTGTGGGTAAACCCAAAGTCGTCGCCTCTAATTTTTTGATTCGGTTTCCGTTAATTGTTATTGTACCTGTTTGTGGAGTAACCGGCAAAGCCATACCATTCTGAATTAAGGATAATGGTGTGACGGCTGCCACCAAAGAATCCCCCGAAAGGGTAAGAAATCGCAGAGTACATAATGGCGCATTGTCACCCGATGCAACTGTTTGCGATACTATTTCCATGCGACCCCGGCGCGTGCCGACAATAGGTGTGAATTGTATTGTCATGGAGCCGTCTGTCATAATGCTGCCGGCTTCTACTGACTTTGGTTCCAAAAGAGTGCGATCAAATTCCAGCACCAATATTATTGGTGATTCAGCAGCAGCCACAGTGCCCGTAATGACTATCGGCACCACATTATTGACTTCAGCCATTGCCGATGATGCACCTAAAATTGTTTGTGATGCACACTCTGTGGTAAACAACAATGCCACGCAGCTTAAAGCAAGCCCAATGCGAGCACATCGCAAAAAAAGTGTAAAAAATATAGAGCCAAAACGAATCATAGTACCTTGGTGATAATGCAAAGTAAACATATTGAACACTTCATAGATTTTGTCCTCAATATGATGACATAGTATGTTTTAAACTGCAAAAATACAATGTACAGTTGTCATGTACCCGTGAAGACAATACAAAAAAAGGAAAATTGTCCGCATTTATACGATTATATCGGTCTGCATCGTAGTTTTGTTCTTATTATTTCGAAGGAATTCCATGAAAACAACTGTCATCAATACGTCCAATGCACCCCAGCCGATAGGACCATACTCACAAGCAATTAAAGCACAAGGCAGTCTATTGTTTATGAGTGGGCAAATTGCTCTAACTCCCGATGGAACATTACGTAATGGTTCTGTGCAAGAACAAACACATCAAGTAATTGCAAACATGAAAGCAGTACTTGCCGAAGCAAATGCACAGCTTTCTCATATCGTGAAGACTACGGTTTTTTTGAAAGACATGAATGATTTTGCTGCTATGAACGAGGTTTATTCGCTCTATTTTAGTGAAAGTAAGCCGGCACGTTCAACGGTAGAAGTGAGCCGCTTGCCGAAAGATGTTATCGTAGAAATTGAAGCCATTGCTATTGTGGAGAGCGATTGACATGGTGCGTAAGCTCTGCTCTGTGGTGTGTGTCGTTCTTTGTTGTTGCGGTGCATTGGCAGCAAAACCCGATTCACCGGACAAGGATTCGTCTGCATCTGCTCCTTATAGTCTTACAAAGTCGCCGACCAAAGCGATACTCTACTCATGTATGCTGCCCGGTCTGGGACAATACTATGTGGAATCATACTGGAAAATCCCCATTTTTACAGGTGCAACCGGCTTTTTGGTCTATGCTATCATAGCAAATAATGGATTGTTTTCGGATGTAGAAGCCGACATAGCTCGATTAGAGCTGATAAGCAGCGCAACAAATACTAATGCTATTGCTTTACTCAAACGCGAGCGCGAGGTCTATCGTGACAGGCGTGATCTTGCATGGATAGGTCTTGGTGCCGTCTATGTTATAGCTGCCATAGATGCTTATACGGGTGCTCATTTATTCGATTTTGATGTTAGCGACAATATCGCCGGATCAATCACGCCGCATCCTGCTTTGAGCGGCATACAGCTTACATTGCGATGGTAAGAAAATTTTACGATGTTCGTGCCGGTAACATCACCGTAAATACACAACCTTGATTTTTTCCTTCACTTTCTACCGCAATGGTGCCGCCATGTAACTCAACAATATGCTTCACAATATGCAGCCCCAATCCTGTTGAGGATTCGCCCGCCGTGGGTTGCGACGATAATCGTTGAAATTGTCCGAAAACCTTTGTTAAATCATGCGCATCCAATCCCTGCCCCTCGTCTTTGACCATCAAAGTAATGGTATCGTCATTGTTATTGCGCAGCGTTATATCAATTAATGTATTCGGAAAAGAATATTTAATGGCATTACTGATAATGTTGTCCGTCACTTGATATAATTTCCGTTCATCCGCCAGAATAACACAATGTGCCGGCGTATGGAACATAATATATTGTGATTTACTTTCCAACGATTGTTTATTCATCTCAATAGTATTTTGTATTAACTCCACAACATTTACCTCCGATAGTTGCAACTCCATTTTTCCAAGCGATGCCGACGTGGACTCAAGTAATGAACCAATAAGGTGCTGCATACGAGTAGCAGATTCAATAATAATATCAACCCACTCATGATTGGAATCATTCTCCGATAATTCTGATTTCACAACTCTGCTTGCGCCAATAATTGACGACAAAGGATTTTTCAAGTCATGAGCAGCTATGCCAAGCAATTGAGTTTTAAATTCATTCAGTTCGTGAAGTTCTGCATTCTTTTTTTTCAGCAACTCGGATTCTATCTTCTTCATACCGAACTCTTCACGGTACCTCATACGCTCTGCAAGTTCTTTTGCTTCTTTACTTTGAACTTCTTTTTGCAATGTATAATATTTTTCAAAATGATACACAGACAAATACCATTGTTGTAATTGTTTATATACATGAACCAATGTCTGATGACATTTATACTCTGTTACTTTATCTGCAAGAGAATTACTGATTGCAAGAGCTTTAGTTAATACTGAAAGTGCCTCATCAAAATTATGGTGAAAAAAATCAAGACGTGAGAGCAAAAGCCCTTTAATTTGCAGCCATGATGCTTCATCGCGAACTTTCCCCAGTTCCTGCGCTATCAATATTGCATTATCTAATAATTGCAAGGCATTGTCATAATTACCAAGTTGGATTTCTATATCTGCAATGCCGGCATAATGATTCATGACGCCTGAGCGGCGCCCCACTTTTTCGGACAATTCCAATGCCATTACATGATAGTGTTTAGCCGTATCGTATTGTCCCAAATCTTTATATACATTTCCAATATTACCATATTCACGTTCTATGGCAAACATATCATTATTTTCCTGATGATAATGCAGTGCTTTTAATAAATACTCAAGAGCAATATCATATTTTTCTAAATTACGGTACAATATGCCAATATTGCCAAGTACAATAGCCACACTGGTTGTATTTTCTATTTTTTCATATATTTCTAAGGATTCCTGATAAAAATGCAATGCTTGCTGGAAATCGGATAAACTTTTATACACAACGCCTATGTTACCCAGCACAAGAGCGTAACGATGCCAATCATCTAATCTCTTAAATATTCGCAAAGCATTATGATAATACTCCAGAGCATCTGAATAATGATTTTTATTTTTAGCAATAATGCCCCGTATATTCAAACATTGCGCAATCAGTGACGAATGCTCAGGAAACAACAACAGTGCTTGCAAGCGATCCAGCACCGCCAAAGCATCTTCATATTTATCTACTTTAGAGAACTCGGCTGCTTTATGAAGCATCTCGGTTGTCATTCGATTGAATTCTTCTCGTTCCATACTCATTACTCTCAATACATAGCCCTTCACAAAGTCCGCACCATTGTCGAATGTCATGTATGCAATTTACACAGCAATTTACACATTTTTGCAGTGCCAACGAACCACAATGTTGCGAATCCGTATTTTTGCATCTCATTTTATGCACCAATTTTTACGATGATTGATTACTTACCTCTGATTTTCCAGCAACTGATAGCCAGCTCCACCCATCTGATAGCCAAAAATGCCGTCACGAATGTTGATCCGTTTGTTGCCGTGCTCTGGCGTGCAGTGTTTTCATGTTTTATGTTTGCTTTGTGGTTATTGTGGAAACGTCACTCGATTGTAAGGATTGAACGCCGCGATATGTGGCGGATACTTGTACTTGGCTTTATCAATATACCTCTCAATCAATTAGCGTTCTTTAAAGGCCTCAGTTATACCACACCGGCCAACACGGCTTTGCTTTATGCCCTTACTCCTACTTTTGTGTTTTTGTTAGCAGCTTTCACCAAACATGAAAAGCCGACAGCAAGGCGTTTCTTCGGTATTGCTATTGCTTTTGTGGGTGTGCTCTTGGTTCTCTTTGAAAAAGGACTATCTTTCGATGCCGAACATATTACGGGAAATCTATTAGTCTTGTCGGCAAGTTTTTCATGGGCTGTCTTCACAACTTACGGCAGACCCTTAGTGCTCAAATACGGTGCATTAAATATGACAGCTATGGCTATGTTTGCAGGACTGATTACTTATTTGCCTTTCTATGTTTTTATTCCTGTTTCCACACAGATTTCCGACATTTCGCTCATGTCCTGGGGCTCAATTGCCTATCTGGGCTGGATAACGAGCGGGCTTGGCTATACGCTCTGGTATATGGCTTTATCCAAAATACCGGCTAGCAAAGTCGCTGTATTTAATAATATTCAACCGGTGCTGACCACCATTCTGACGATGATTATTTTTGGCATTATGCCCACTACGGTGTTCCTTACTGGCGGCGCAATAATTTTAGCGGGTGTATTGCTCACACAAAGAAGTTAAGACAAAAAAATCCCCTCTATCCGAAAATAAAGGGGATAATCATCTGCGAATACTATTGATTGTTTAATATTGGTAAAAACCGCGACCCGATTTTTTACCAAGATAACCGGCAGCCACCATGCGTCGCAATAATGGACATGGGCGATATTTACTGTCGCCCAGACCATCATGCAATACTTCCATAATAAACAAACAAACATCAAGCCCTATAAAATCGGCAAGCTGTAATGGACCCATAGGATGTGCCATGCCTAATTTCATGACCGTGTCGATATCTTCGGCAGAAGCAACGCCCTCCATAAGACAATATACCGCCTCATTAATCATAGGCATTAATATTCTATTGGAAATAAATCCCGGATAATCCTGCACGGATACCGGTGTTTTTCCTAATTCTTTTGCCAATGTTTCAATGGTTGAATATGTGGTATCACTGGTCGCTATACCACGAACTATTTCACATAACTTCATCACGGGAACAGGGTTAAAAAAGTGCATTCCGATAAATTTATCAGCACGTTTTGTTGCAGCACCCAATGTGGTGATAGATATGGATGATGTATTACTTGCAAAAATTGTCTCATCTTTGCATACCGAATCACATTGTTGGAACAATGAAATTTTTACTGCTTGATTTTCCGTGGCTGCCTCTACAATCAGATCTGATTCTTTGGCAGCTGAGGACAAGTCCGTTGAGAGAGAAATACGACTGAGAATTTCACTTTTTTGCGATT
>JAYRWZ010000465.1:0-1986 GCA_041917875.1 Chloroflexota bacterium
ATACACTATTTCTTCGTCATTACGACGAAATATAACGGATTTTCCCTGCCACCATTTAATGCTGCCGTCCGGATATAATAATCTTCCTTCAAAATTCCATGATGTATGATTTCTTTTCGAGTCTTCTATGCTTTCTCGCCATCGTTCTTTATCGTCAGGGTGAATACGTTCTGCGACAACATTCATTTCTTCGGGTTCAATATCAAATATTTCTTTCAGTTTGGGACTTACAAATGTAAAACCATAATCGCCATTACTCTTTTCATACCATTGATAAATAACACCCGGAACATTCATTGTCAAATCACGGAAGGTGTCCCTTTGTATTTCTATAAGTTTTTCATTATTTCTTTCTTCGGTAATATCTTGCATAATGCCTCGTAGCACGATAGTTTCTCCTGCAAGATTTTTTTCCGCCCATGCGTCCATTTTCAGCCAGTGAATATTGCCGGATTTATGGGTTATTCTATACGAAAAATTGGAAACGGCTGCCATTGAAAGTTGTGAAAATACTTTTAGAAAACCGTCTTTATCTTCAGCTATCACACAATCGAAGAATAAATCCACATTATGATACAATTCATCGGTTGAATAGCCGAGAGTGTCAATAACGGCATCGCTGATAAATAATAATGAACACTTACTCGGTGGCATCACCCACACTATTTGATGTAAAGAACGGAATGATTCTCTGTAATCATCGATCGCCGGTTTTGTAAAGCATAATGTTTGCGGTGTGTATTGTGCTGATTGATGAACAAGGATATACCCGATGATGGAAGTGTCTTCTTTAGTATAGTTGAGCGTCAGTGTTTGCTTATTCCATAAAACAAGCTGCACTGAATGTGGATTATGATCTGCGTGTATAAAAGATTGTTCAAGCAATTGCGCCGATAAAGGCGTAAAAAGTCCCGTAAAATCAGCAAATGAAATCTCTGTATTTTCTTTCTGCAATATTACCCGTAAAGCATCGCTCACTATCACATACTGTTTGTCCGGAACATACTCAAAGGGTAATAATCCCGCCAGCCGAACCGCAACATCATTCATTCTTGTTTGTGTGTTCATGTTCTTATTACAATCAAATGGAGTGGAAAAATACGAAATTTTACTGTATCATCATAGAATTACTCAACAGCAAAGCTCTAACTATATATCCGGAGTAGTTTTGTCATCGCTTCCTAATCTCACTTTCATAGACAAAGGACATAAAAAAGGGCAGCGCCAAAGTACTACCCTTACTCCAACAATGCCCTCTTAATCTATACGGAATGAAAGTGATGCTGAGTATATACATGATTGATTAACTCGATTTTCAATGATGTCAACGTATTTTGACAATTGTAATGACTTTTATTTGAGTATAACCTGTGTCACTGCCTGCATCAAGAAACAGCCGCCACCTGTGTCAATATTTTATTGCACCGGAGTTTTCACAACAATATTAACGGTACGACAATAAAACCGCCCTTCGGGGACATCATTGTTAAATAATAATTCGCTACTTCCGATACCATTAACAACAGCATCATTTCTCCCAAGTGATTGACGTGAAGACATGGCACGTGACAATGATAATTTTTGATTATAATCGGCATTACCTGTGCGATCGGCATAGCCTACTATTTCAATCTGCGAATTTTCTTTTATACGTCCTTTGATAAAATCAATTATTCCTTTATTATTTCCTTCGATAGATGATTTATCAAAATCAAACAATATTAAACTAAAACGTTCAATTTCATAGTCGCCTTGTTTTTCTGTACGTTTTTCCTGTACTGTTTTGACGGTAACATTCAACTCATTAGCTTTTATTATTTTTGTATTGCCTTTGCTGTCCTCAAGAGATAATTCACTTATGAGTTGTTCTTCTGTCTGCGGAATTGTTTTTTGATCTTGTGCCAAAACCCAGTCAATAGAAGTCGGCATAGGAGCCGTCCCTTTTTTCATGTATGTATATTGTGTTTGAACTTTTTGATATGATTG
>JAYRWZ010000466.1:0-3772 GCA_041917875.1 Chloroflexota bacterium
ATGGTGCGGATACAATGCTATTGAAGTACTATTATTGTACAAACGCTCGTCTCCGCTATTCAGTAAATCAACTTTGACAACATTGATCTGATACACTTTCAAGAGACCTGAAAGAGATGGTATAGGTATGAGGACTGTAAGAATTGAGTCAGGCAACAGAGGTTTTTCCAGATATTGACTGTGACTGTATGTTCCGGCTTCTGAGTTTATGCGAAGTGAAACGGAATCTCGATGATTTGTTAAACCGTTATTTTTTATGACAATAGATAAGGTGTTCATATTTGTTTCAAAACTCGTTTTCCATAGCATTAAATCTTTTCTTACTTTTGTGTGACTATTGACATAGCCAATGGTCGAGCTGTCGGGTGCAATGCTTTGGAGCAGATTTGAAGGTAAGTAAGCTGGAAGTGTCATAGAAACACGTTCAAAAGAGATGCCTTTTACTGCATTTTTGAGTGAATACCATAAGGAATCAATGACAACGGAATCCTTATTGCGCAAAACAATGACATCATTCGTATTATTGAGCGTCGGTGTTTTTATTTCAATATATTGCACATTCACAGTTGGCAAGTTATGAGATTCGCGAAGCGATGCGGTATCGCGTGTCAAAATGATATATGATTTACCTTTGGCTGCAAATGTAACCTTTATGCTTGTCGTTTTGTCATGTATATAGCCATCGAATTGGACAGTATTTGTTGATGAATTGTACAACTCAATCCATTCCGGATTGCCGGTAACAGGGGCAGGTTGAAATTCACTGAGCACAATTTGTCCATGAGCGGAATACATAAAAACAAAAAATAATGCAATAATGTATCGAATGGGGAAGAGAGTCATATTTTTTCCTCAAATTCACGGTTTCTTTGGTAAAAATACGAATATTCGCTAGAACTATAATCAGTAAATACTATGTGTGAGATGAAGATGACGAGAAAGTTAATTGTTATGATTATAAGTGCGCTCATGAGCATAGCCACAGCACAAGCAAAACCAATTTCTTTTACTATAGACTTTGGTCAATTTGCCGGTAAGAATGGGGAAACGCGCGTAGAAGTGTATTATGCTTATCCCGACACTACGGTTACCTATCGTAAAAAAGGTCAGTCATATATAGGTCAATTGCAGATACATCAAGTGGTAAAAAACTCCGATGGAACAATAGTGGATGATAATATTTGGCGTTTGGAGAATATTACCGATAAACCTGTTGTGGTACATTCAATGTATCATTACTCCCAAAAAGTACTTTTATTAAAACCCGGTTCTTATGCTATGTCATTAGAGATTACAGATCCTTCTGACTCTACGACATTAGCCAAAAGAGATATACCATTCACGGTTCGCAGTTTTGGAAAACCATATATTGAAGCAAGTGATTTACAGCTTTCACATGGAATTACCTCAGTTGATCCGAAAGAAAAAAAATCTCATTTTATAAAACACGGTTTATATGTATTGCCGAATCCCATGCAAGAAATTGTTGGTACTGAACCGGTGGTCACCACGTATTGTGAATTGTACAATGTGAAAAAATATGCGGGCGATACCGTCGCAGTTATGTATAGAATATTTGACGGTGTTCGTAGAATGGTAGCATCGAAAGAATATACACGTATTGTAAGAAGCGACACCATGATAGAGCATACGTCATTGGGACTTAATGGCTTGCCGAGCGGCGTTTATTATATACAAATGTCCGTTGCTTCCTATAAAAATGCAAATGATGTTGCATATTCAACTAAGAAAATGTATCTCTTAAATCCTGCAATGCCACCCCGAATGGCTGCGCCATACAGCGAAGATGAATTGTTTTCGATGAGTGAATGGGCAACAATGGGCGAAAAGACACTTATGGATGAATTTGAAAAAGCGCAATATATAGTCACAAAAAATGAAGCTGAATTATTCGGAGAATTGGTGGATGTGAAAGCAAAGCAGAAGTTTATGTACAGATTTTGGTTCACGCGTGACCCCAATAAAGAAACTATTGAAAATGAACGATTATTGGAATATCGAAGAGCAATTCAATATGCCGAGATTCATTATGCTAATCCGCGAATCGGTGAAGGATGGCGCACCGATATGGGAAGAGTATTATGCAAATATGGTTTCCCCACGACAATTGACCGGGGAAATGTTGTTGCCGAATCGAAAGCATATCAAACATGGTATTATGACAGAACCCAAGGAGGCATAAATTTTAATTTTGTTGATATCCATAATGTCAATAATTATGTTTTGGTACATTCCAATGCAATTAACGAAGTGCGCAATGAGAATTGGATGAATATCTATGTGCATAAATCCAGAAATGATATGAATAATTCCACGAATGGACAAAGAAGATAATGAAATATGTTGTACTGTGCGTTGGTTTGTTCTCTTCGCTGATTCCTCATTTTTTACGTTCGGCAATCGCATTATTTCTTGCTGCTGTCATGATTGCATTAGATAAAAAACGCTTTCGTCAGACAAAGGACAATATAGCAAATGCTTTCCCATCGTTCAGCGAAAAAAATGTTCAAGAGATTGCCCTGAAAAGTTACCACAGTTTAGCCCTGACATTCTTAGAAATAGCAGCAATGCCATATTGGTCAGTGCAAAAAATTTGTTCCAAAATTACTTTTGAGAATATAGAATTAATCAATCGAATCCACGAACGCAATAAAGGCATTATACTATTGTCCGGACATTTCGGTAATTGGGAATTATTAGCATTTACCGCCGGCATACTTTCTTCTGTTCCTATGACGATTGTCGTAAAAAAACAAAGAGTTTCGGCTATTGCAGATATGCTTGAAAAGTTACGTACTCGTGTCAATAATACCGTGGTTGATGCGGATAATGCCGCAAAAGAAATTGTTCGCGATATAGTACGCAAAAGACCCGTTGCATTTCTTGTGGATCAAGCCGGTGACCCGCACAAAGATATATTTGTTGATTTTATGGGACGACCCGCAGTTACTCATGAAGCACCGGCACAGCTCGCTCTTCGATTGGGTGCGCCTATTATTATTGGATTTGCATGCAGAAAATCCAATGGCATTTACACCGTTCGCTTAGAAGAAATACCTTTCGATGATTTGTCGAATACAAGTGAGGGGCGTAAAGAACTTACAAAAAGGCATGTAGCAGCATTAGAACATATTATTCGCAGATTCCCGGAACAATGGGCATGGCAACATAAACGTTGGAAATATGAAGCACCATAACGCTCTCGAACATATAAAAACTATTGCTGTTATTCAAACGGCATTTATTGGTGATATTGCTTTGACTGTGCCATTGTTGGCTTTACTCAAAAAGAAATACATTCACAGCAGAATCGTATTTATTACTACACCCGTGGGTGCGGAACTTGCACAATCATTTCAAGAAATTGATACCATAATTGTCTTTGACAAAAAAAAACATCATCGCTCTTTTACCGGCATGAAAAGTATAGCCCAAGAAATTGCCGCCTTGTCACTTGATGTCTTGTTCATTCCTCATGTATCTTTTCGGTCAAATCTTTTATGTGGCTTAATTCGGTATTATGCTCCTCGTCCCATTCTCTCGGTTGGCTATAAAGAAAATGCACTTTCATGGTTGCTCACGGAAAAAACACATAAAATGACAACCGGGCATGAAATCGAGAAATTATGTTCCTTGTTAACACTCTTATCGGGTGAAACGTACTCGGTACATCTTTTTAATGAGTGGCATTATTCATTACGACCGAGTGTCATTACTCTTGAAAAAGAAATCTGTGAGATGGTGCAAAACA
>JAYRWZ010000467.1:0-26711 GCA_041917875.1 Chloroflexota bacterium
CTCACTGCATATTGTTACTAACTGATTTTGTTGTAATTTTGTTAAGATCATATCGGGGAGTTGTTCCATTTGTGTAACTTGTTCTTCTTTTTGCAAATATACGAATGTTCAACTTCCCGGCTTTTGTTTAAACAAGTTCAAAAATAATTTTATTGTTGTGTTAGGATTTTGAGCAGACATAAATTCGGATTTTTGAATGTAGCTATTCAATTTTTCTAGCACCTCGACTTGCTTTTGATTGAAACCATATAAATCCGAAACAAGTAGTTCATAACTAAAGCCCCTATCCTCGAAAATAAAACCATCTAAATTTAGGATGTAATTTAAGAATTTTTCCCCTAATTTATATAAGATTATCTGAAATGTCTGATTATTCATTTTGAGATATAATATGTTTATAATAATTCTTATCTCTCCTATTATCGCAGAGCGTCATTTCTTTTCCTCAAAACTACAAAATTTTGCTTATACAAACACAAATGACCCGCAGCGATGTTTGTACTATCAGATTCAGAGAAAAAAAGCGGCTATTTCATAGAAGATATGAATAGTCGCTTCTTTCATTTCGTCAGGAGTATATCAATGCAAATATGGCAGCATCACCGAGTAGATGCCCGCATTGAAATGGATATAGTACAATCCGTGCGGCAGTGTATGTTGGGTGTAATTGAGCATATATTCCCCTTTGGGAACTATGTCTTGGAGCAATATCGCTACTTTTTCACCCATTGCATTGTATAATGTGATGGTGGTTGATGAAGTGAAGCCGAGCGAATAGCGCAATGTGAGATTGTTTGACGCTTGGTCAAGATATGCAGAATATCTGGTGTCGCTTGTACCAATAAGTCGCCCTGTTGCAAAGCATGATGTGACGCTGACTGTGGATTGTGTCGGCTCGATGATATAACATTCGTCGGTATTTCCATTGATGAAGATGTGATATTGGAGCGAATCCGCCAAAAACACAGTGAATGGAATATGGACTATTGCGCCATTTGTTTTGATTGCTGTGCCTTTGAGCGCAAGATGCAGTAAGTGGTTTTGCCCTTTATTTTCGGTTGTTTCATTGACTTGCCAATCATTATTAACCATACCCAATGTGATGGGTTTTCGGTTTCTTTGCATCATTCTTGCCGGATACAACACGGTAAGCCGCAGGGCATCCACATCAACGGTATTCCAATTGTTGGCAATTGCATTGATGGAGAGAGTAATGTCTGTGCCCGGTTCAATGGCTGAGGTGTCGGAGGCGGTTAATTGTATAGCCGATGCTTCATGGTTTGCTTGGAAGCGGTATTGATACTCTTCGCCGGTGCTGAAGCGCAAGGCAATATCGGCAAAGTGCTTCCCTAACTTGGTTGGCGAGAATGTCACGGTAAATTGTTGGGCTTCACCTGCTGTGAATTGCATGGGAAATCCGTCGGGCACCAGTGAGAAAGCGTCCGTATTACCTGTGAATGAGACCAAATCAAGAGTATTAGCTTTGTTTTTATGGGGATTGTTAATGGTGAAGTTTACTGTGCGGCTTTGGCATGAGATGACGGTACCTATGTCTATAATTGCTGTTTCAATGCAGGGATTGATGGTAACGCTGAGCGAATCAATGTCAATGCAACCATAAACATTTGTTGCTATGCAGTAATATGTTGTTGTTTGTAATGGACTTGCAATTGGTGTCGGACAATCAAAACACGAAAGTGAGCCATCTTTGGGAAACCAGTTATAGCTTGGTGAGGGCGAACAGTTGAGCATAATTTGTTGCCCTTTGCAAAGTGTGGTGTCATTGCTGACTTTGATAGAATGTTGTGAAAGCGTGATGGTCACGGAGTCGGTTTTTTTACAAAAATCATCGGATATATCCACATAATACTTTGTCGTTTGCGTGGGATTGATGAGAGTTTCGGCACAATCGGTGCATTGGATGTCGGTTGCTCCATACCAACGATAGCGTTTACCTCCTGTGGCTTTAAGAACGGAATTTTGCCCCTCACAGATAGTCTGGGAAGGCGTAACCGTCGTGATAATATCGGTGATGGTAATTGTGACGGAATCTATGGCGAAGCATTGCGCGGATTGATTGCCTTGCACATAGTATGTCGTGGTGGTTTTGGGTTTGGCTATGGGATTGGGGCATTGAGTGCATGATAATCCTTCGGCAGGATACCAGAAATAGGATTGAGTGCCGACGGCGGAGAGTTGTACGGAGTCATTTTTGCAAAGTGTGACATCATCGGAGGCGGTGACAGCAACATTACCGACGGTGACAGTGACGGAATCTTCTGCCGAACAATCGGGTGTTTGATAAATTCTGACATAATAAGTAGTGGTTTCTGTTGGTTTGACGATAGTAGTGCGGCAATCTTCACATATCAAGGTCGGATGTTGCCGCCATTGATAACGAATGCCTTTGCTTGCGGTAAGAGCAATAGCCGCCCCCTTGCATACGGTGGTATCAGAACCCGCATCGGCTTTCACCCCGTCTAAAGATATGGTGATAGAGTCTTTTGCGATGCATGTTTGGTCATAAGCGGTGACATAATAGGTAGTTTTTTGCATAGGTGAAGCGAGCGGTGTGGGGCAATCCAAGCATGAGAGCGTGGGGTCGGGTCGCCATTCGAATCTTTTGCCTCCGATGGGTTGTAAACGCACGGACATCCCTGAGCATACTGTTGTGTCATTGCCCAATTCAGTGACCAATGCCTTGGTGTCCACAATGACGGTATCATCACGGTAACAACCTTGTCTGGTTTGGATACGGACATAGTATGTGGTCTTTTTGAGGGGTGATGCAATGGGGTTGGGACAATCCAAGCATGAGAGCGTGGGGTCTTTTCTCCAAGTGTAAATATCACCGCCTGAAGCAATCAGTTCCACGTTTGAACCCGGGCATATACTTCGGTCGGGCCCGGCAGTGGCATGCAATTGAGTGATGTCCACCGTAACGGAATCGAGTCTCATACAGTCATTGACATCATATAATCTGACATAAATTTTAGTTTTTTTGCGAGGCGTAACCGTAGGGTTGGGACAATGATTGCATGAAAGCGAGGGGTCTCCGTACCACTCATATCTATGGGCATCGGAAGCATAAAGTTGTGCTTGCCCGCCAAGACATACTGCGGTATCTTTCGAGACTTTGCCCCCTTGGAAAAAACTTCTGTTCACCCAAACGGTATCGAAAACAGGGCAATCGAAAACATCTTTCGATTCGACGATATAGCGAGTGGATTTTCTGGGATTGGCTTTTACGGACGCGCATGTCGGGCAATCTAATGTATTGCTTGGAGACCATTTATACGTACCGTTACCGCCTGTGACCGTGAGTTGGGCTGATAATCCGAAGCACAGTGTCGTATCCCCTTTTGCAATCAGTGGCGGCAATGGAGTTTTGACATCGGGCACGGGTTGAATGCCTCCCCAAAACATATAGGAATCCAAATAACCATAGCCGCTGACAAAACAGCCAAAACTCTCAGAGGCAGTAAGCACATTACTTCCATCATTGACCCTTAGATGGGCATAGACATATTCTAAACAGTTTTTGCCGGCGGTTGAAGTGACAAAATTTTTGAATTGTGTTTCGGTGGGTATTTTTTTTCCATTTAGAAGCAATGAATTTTTGGCTCTGTTGGCTATGATGACTGTGAGAAAATTTGACAGATATACTTTGCCGTTGGGATTGTCTTTTGTGCCTACAAACAACGGATTGGCAACTAGGTATTCTTTGCGGTATTGTTGCACCGGCGGCACTATCATAAAAGCGGGATCGCTGTCTCTCTGGGGGGTATTCGTCGAAGCAGTACCCTTCAAATAGCCAACCAAAATGGGTGCTGAAGCAAGGATACGCATTGGACCCACGGCTTTAATCTCAGAGATAGCGGAACGTGAGAGCACATTAGTAAGTGCACCATTGACTATAATTTCAGTATTGTCATATTGGCTGATAATGCGCACAATGTCATTATCTTGAGCAGAAATAGCAGGAATATCTATCGGTGCGATAAAATACTCTTGCCCCCAAAGTTCCAGCGGAGGCATTTGCTCAAAAAGATGATCACGAGATGAAAACAATGTTCCCGGCACAGGCGTACGCTGATGTCCGGCGAACACTGCTATGGGTTTATCGGCTTTGACGGTCGTATTGGTTATATCAGGCGATAAAGCAGCAAGAGTAATCAAAGCTTGGAGTAAACAAGATTCCCCTTTTTGTAAAATAACTGTAAATAATTGTGAGTTGCGCCCAACAAGCGTCACCGGTGTTTGGATATCAACTTTTGTATTGTCTTCGGTAGCGAGTATGATTGCTTGCGAAGGTGTTGAGTGATCGCCCAAAATTTTTGAACCGACGGGGTTCTCAATCCCATCAGAGCTGTAAGCCATGATTTTATATTCTTTGCCCAATGCTTCTATAGGGTATATCAACGCGGCATCGCTGGTTAAATCGGCTTGGTTCATAGCATTCACGGTTATGGGTTCCGCAGCAGAAACAGAAAAATGCGGCAGCCCTGTTTTCCCATTGTCACCTTCTTTTATGCTATTGTTTTTGATGGACATACCCAATGGTTCATAGTCTTGCCAACGGAAAGCAAGTGCTCCAAATCCATTAGCATCCAAAGTGACCGTTTTTGTGGCATTAGCCCCCGTGCGGCTTTGAGCATTCACAGTAACAACAATATCTTTTTTTCCTGTGAAAAACAAACGCAATGAATCACGCGAAAAAATCGTGTCATGGACATTAGGCATAAAAGCCACATAAAATTGTGTACCGTGAGAAACTGGTATAGCTTGCGCAGAAACCAATCCCCGAGAACACAATATGATTATCACAATAAGAAGAGTTATGAAGCAATTCTCTTTTGAAACAATGGAAGACACAGTGCCTCCGTAGATTTGTGGTAATTCTTATCTTTTCACGAATCTACGGAAAAAATCAACATAAAGCTTCATCGGTTTTCTGTTTTTGTCAGTCACAATCAGCGTACTATTGACAATCTTCGGCATAATGTTCGATCATTATAGTCCACTATGGCATAATATATACCACTTGACAGAAACGAAATATCTAAATGCGAGTCAACGAGTGAAGTGGACATCACAGTTTCGCCAAAGTGAGAATACAGAGTTATTCGCTTGGGTAATTCTTCCATTTCGGAAAAATAGAAAGACAATGCAGCGGATTGAGAATGTGTAACAATAGAAAAATCACCGTCGGTACATTGCTCCGTTACCGGACTTAGATTCGGCTCCGAGAACCATTGACTTGCACTCGAATTTTCTTTAAAAGAATCAAAAATCAGAGCACCCATTTTTCTTTCTCCGGCAGCCGTTAAATGTAAACCGTCCGGTCCCATATCGGTTTCGCAATCAAGTGAAAAGCCATCTTTTCTTTTTTGTTCACCATTCGACCATAAATAACTTCCCCACGTTGCAAGCGGAATAACAGCATCATTTCCAGTGTAAATATATTCGCCTTTATTTGTCATAATACTGTCAAGTAAAAATCGAATTGCCCACCCATTATAATAATCGCGCGGGAATAGTAATCCTTTGCCAACACTTTGGTTATCACTTACCCATCCCGAATAACCACGTGCTGAAAGATAACACAGTTTTAATTGGGGAAATTCTTTACGTAATGTTGCTAATAACTGCTGATATTCTTTTGCCAATGAATGTGCTGCGCGAGGAAACAGAGTGTCGGCTTGTTGTGTATTATCGGTTTCAATCCAAGCAATTTGGACTTGCTGTTTTGTGTAATTGCTATCCTCAATTATTTTTTGTGCTTGTTTCCAATAATTATCCGTCTGCACATTCATTTTTTGAATTCCTTGACCACCGATACATGTATTTATCAGTACTAATGATGAATTTCTGAGTGAGTATGACTTATATTGTTGAATAAACTCATTAAATTCGGTACGCGGATTTGAAGCACCCACGCCAATCATTACAATTTTTCCGGTATTGTCCGGTATTCCATTTGCGTTAAGTCGCCGAAGTGATTGTATCGCATTATCAACTGCTCTTGTATGTTCGATCGGCGGAATATTACTCCCATTACCATATAATCCACCCGAATAACCGCGAAATGTTAATCCCTCCATATCAGTAAGCGGAACAAAATCAGGTCGGGCTATACTACAATCTTTTTGTGCTGAAAGTGAATATAATACACACATCCATACACAGAACATAAACAACACTTTCATTGGACACCTCATATAAAAATCATTAGGAGAACTGCAAGAGTAAACCTTCTGATTTTATATTTGTTACAGAATAATTACGCTTTACTGTGACTTCCATATCATACATGAATTACACAATGACAGCAGGGATTGTTCGTAGTGGCTTATATGATGTTCGTCATAGTTTCTTTGCAGTACTTTAAGCATTTTTGCGCTATATTTGTTGCGATGAAACAAAGGTTTTGCACTTTAACACCATTAATTTTTGCAAAGGAAACGCTATGCTGGTACAGTACACCATAGACAAACAAAGTCTTATCATGCTCTTGAAATCACTCAACTTGCTTGAGCAAGACGATGAGTTGCTTTATGTAAACAATGCTGAATTGCGCTCGCCCGAAGACAAAATGGTCAGCATACTTGTTGATAAAGTAAAAAACAAAACCCATATTGGGCGAAAACTGTCCGATATGACCGAAAAAGAACTCGAAACCGAGCTGATGAATCTTTTAGCACTTGAAAAATTTCTCAATAATGAATTTAATCAACTCAAAAAACAATTAACTGAAATGATGCGGGAACTTCAATCAAGAGCTGTCAATACTTCGGTAACAGAAGACGGCATTCCTTTGGATGTGGAAAACCGTCTTAATCAAACACTTGAAGATTTATTGGGCAATAAACCCAATCAATAAGCAATACACACATTCTTGACTTCGGTAAAGAATCGCAATGCTTCATTGCCTCCTTCTCTGCCAATGCCGGATTGTTTCACCCCACCGAAAGGTGTGCGCAAATCACGATTTAACCAACAATTTACCCAGACTATGCCGGATTCCATCTGCGCTGCCACACGATGTGCTTTGCGTATATTTTCTGTCCAGATGACCGCTGCCAAACCATAATTTGTGCTATTAGCCATTGCAATCACTTCTTCCTCGCTGTCAAAAGGAATTAGCGTTACGACAGGACCGAATATTTCCTCTTGGTTTGTGCGACAAGATGCGGATAGACCTTCGATGACTGTCGGCTCAATAAACCATCCTTGCTCACATCGCCCTTCCACAACGACGCTCTTACCCCCGCACAATATCCTGCCGCCTTCTTCTTGCGCCAATAAAATATAGGAAAGCACTTTATCATAATGCACTTTAGCGACAATAGCTCCTTGACGCGTTTTTGGTTCTAAAGGATCGCCCACACTAAACTTTGCAACTTCCCCAAGAAAACGCTCCTTGAATTGTTCATATATGGATCGTTCAACAAATAAGCGCGAACCACACAAACAAATTTCACCTTGATTAGTAAATGCTGCCCTTGCAGCTTGCACTGCCGCTTCCTCAAGCGCACAATCAGCGAACACAATATTGGGATTCTTACCACCAAGTTCAAGTGATAGTTTCTTAAACTGCGGAGCTGCTTCGCGGGCAATCGTCGCACCCGTTGCCGTACCGCCGGTAAATGAAATAGCTTTTACCATCGGATGGGACACAATTGCCGCGCCTACTTGATTCCCCAAACCATGCACTATATTCAAAACGCCCGCAGGTAAACCCGCCTCATTGCATATCTCCCCCAACATACTTGCCGTCATCGGTGTCAGCTCACTTGGCTTGGCAACAACACAATTACCGGCTGCTATCGCCGGAGCAATTTTCCAGCTGAACAAATACAAGGGTAAATTCCACGGAGAAATACAGCCCACTACACCAATCGGGGAACGAAGAGTATAATTAATTGATGTGTTTTGGGAATGGGATGCCCCCGAAAAATGAACTATCTCCGTAGCAAAAAAACGGAAATTATGCACCGCGCGGGCAATATCCATATTCTTCGACAACCACAGCGGTTTACCTTGGTCAATCGTTTCTGCCAAGGCAAATTCCTCTGCCCTTTTTTCAATGCCATCCGCTATACGCAACATAATAGCACAACGCTCCTCAACACTTGTTTGTGCCCATTGAACGCTTGCCTGCTTCGCCGACTCCACAGCCAATGCCACATCACGCTCATCGCTATCTGCCACCAAAGAATATACTTTACCCGTTGCCGGCTCATAATTATCTAACCATGTCCCACCTTGCGCCGGAACATACTCACCGCCAATAAAATTCAATATCTGCTTCATAAATCACTCCTTTTACATTCTCAATATCTACTTGTCGTCGGCAAAACTATGGCAATTCTCTCTAATATCTTTCACTCCATCGCTCATACCATACACTTTCTTACCGTAGTTTTGCACTTGTTTTTATTCACTCATCAAAGGCACATAACACATGTACGGAGCAATGCAACAATTCCTCGCACAAGAGCTGCAATCCATCACAGATAATGGTCTATACAAAAAAGAACGCATCATCACTTCCCCGCAAGGAGCAGAAATCACTGTGGAAGGAAGCCAACAAACCCTTCTCAATTTCTGCGCTAATAATTACTTAGGGCTTTCATCACATCCCAAAGTTATCGAAGCAGCCAAACAAACCCTCGATTCACATGGCTATGGGATGTCAAGCGTCCGATTTATTTGCGGCACACAAGACATTCACAAAAAGCTCGAACACACCATAGCTAACTTCTGTGGAACTGACGACACCATACTCTATGCCGCATGCTTCGATGCAAATGGCGGAGTCTTTGAACCATTGCTCAATGAACTCGACGCCATCATCTCCGACGAGCTTAACCATGCATCCATCATTGACGGCATTCGATTATGCAAAGCAAAACGCTATCGCTACAAATCGTGCAATCTTGAAGACCTCGAAACACAATTGCAACAAGCCGATGCCGACGGAGCAAGATTCAAACTCATAGCTACCGACGCAGTATTCTCCATGGACGGAACCATAGCACCTTTAGACAAAATTTGCGACCTTGCCGACAAATACCAAGCTCTCGTCATGGTGGACGAATGTCATTCCATGGGATTCATGGGCAAACACGGCAAAGGAGTCATCGAACATTGCAATGTCATTGGAAGAGTGGACATCATCACCGGAACTCTCGGCAAAGCACTTGGCGGTGGCATCGGCGGATTCACCACAGGAAGAAAAGAAATCATCGAATTGCTGCGCCAACGCTCAAGACCCTATCTCTTCAGCAACTCACTCCCCCCCTCCGTTGTCGGTGCATCGCAAGCAATCTTTGAAATACTCGAAGAAACAACAGAACTACGCGACACTCTCGAAGAAAACACACTCTATTTCCGCCAACAAATGACAAAACTCGGCTTCGACATCAAACCCGGCGTCCATCCCATAACACCCATCATGCTCTACGATGCCGTCTTAGCACAACAATTCGCCGAACAATTGCTCCACGAAGGCATCTATGTCATCGGATTCTTTTATCCCGTCGTCGCAAAAGGGCAAGCACGCATCAGAGTGCAAATCTCAGCAGCACACACCAAAGACCATATAGACAAAGCTCTCGCAGCTTTTGAAAAAATTGGCAAAAAACTCGGTGTCATTCAATAAAAACAAAAAAGGGCAGCTCTTGCGAACTGCCCCCGTTTTTTTTTAATTTTTAAGAGGTGTCATGATTCCCCTGATTTCATGAACACAACCGTTTCTAAATGCAATATAACACTTTTCTCAACTAAAAAAACTAATTTTTCTCCCCTCACCCATTCACCACATTACCCCAATCAATACCAATCACCGGCGCATAACCCGATTCAACATTGCCATATCTTGACCGCACACGATAATACACCATTCCCGTACCCGGCACAGGCGTATATTGCTGCACATTTTGATTGCTCAACAATTCCCAATCCGTTTGATTCAATGAAGACTCAAATTCATAGCCATTAGCCCAATCAACCGCATCCCAATACAGCGTTCCGGCAGAAAAATGGAAATTACTCGGCACATTCAAAAACACAACACTATACACCGAATAGCTCGGATTCACCGAGAAGCCCGCATCATTACGTGCCCAGACCCGCATACGCATACCATCGCCAATTTGACCGACCGCAACCTCCGTTTCATCGCCCTCATAGACAATAATCCACGCATTTTCATCCGTCGGAGTGGGATTGCGTTCCACTTTATAGCTCGATGCGCCATCACTTTCACTGTAAGAAAGCTCGCCATTTTGATAAAACAGCGTTTCCGGTGCTTGCGGAGGCGTTTGCGGCACATAACTATCCGTAATCACATATTTTTCATAATTCGCCGTGCCCGCCTCGAAAATTTGCTTGCCATACGAACAATATTTCACAATCAAAGTATAAATTTCATTGCCCTTCGTAGCGCGTTCATCCGTTTTCACCGAGCGCAACATCTTCGCCGACTTCTGCGCATACATCAATTGCTCAAACTCATTCGCTTCGGCAACAAAATTATCCACCGTTGCCTGCGTTATGCCCTCCGAAGCAAGCTGCGCCAAAGAGCTTTCCGCCTCCTGTGCCACAAAACGAGCCGTAGCCAACACATTCAAATCCGTTTGCAACCCTATATTACTTGTTTTCAAGCCCTTATAGCGTGGACTATCGAACCCGAACACAGCCGCAAACCTCACCGCAAAAGACTTAATCAACTTAATAAGCTCTTCACGTTTAGCATTTTTATCTTCAGTGGCAATCATCATCTGATACACAAATGTTTGATCCGACGGGAACGCCTCAAAAGCATCAGACAATGCCTGAAGAGCAGCAATTTTAGGCGCAGTCACGCCATAATCAGCAAATAAAGCCAAATCTGTCGTCAAATTTTGACATAACATATTAGCAAAGCTTACTAATTCTACATAAGACATAGTAAATTGACGTTTAACATCAGCCATAGAGCACCTGTATAAATAATGATTGCACAAAAATAATACTTATATACAAAAATTACAAATACTCTTAAAAAAAAATTATCAACTATCTTCTTAGCATACATTTTTTAGCTCTTAGCATACATTTTTTAGTTCTTAGTATACGTTTTTATTGCGTTAGCATACATTTTTTAGTTCTTAGCATATAGTTTTTAGTTGTTAGTATATGTTTTTACAGCGTTAGAATACGTTTTTATGTTGTTAGCATATAGTTTTTAGTTATTAGCATACGTTTTTTAATCGTTAGATAGATGTATATAGTTCTTTAAGTGAACTATATAGTCTTTCAATTCCCCTCTTGAGGGGTGTCCGAAGGACGGGGTGGATATATTTTATGATGATAAACGTCCAAATTCTACTCTTTGTATGTTTACAAAGGACATAATGGATATATTTTACGATGATAAATGTATTATTTTAGCTCAACAACTTCATGATGAGAAGGTTTTGGTGTTGGTTTGTGGTCAATGATTATGCGAAAATGCGTCCACCCCGTCAGACTGCGTTTGCCACCCCTCAATAAGGGCAATTAATTCCAGCGGTGGCATTGCGCCAGATATGGATGTGTGGAATCAGTTGTACAGATTCATAAAAGTTTTGTAGTTTTGGGGGAATAGCGAATGAGGTTAAGTGGGAGATGTTGGTAAGTTTGAGAAAACTACAAAATTCGTACATGTAGTGTAAGATGAAAAAGCTATGTACATGTAGTGTAAGATGAAAAAGCTATTAAAACAAACGAATTGTCTTATCCTCATCTTCTTCACTATTCTTGATGAAAAAATAAATTTGGTATTGATTTTTTTTGTAAATTTGCATACAAAACGTATCAAGATATATGAAACAGGAAATTATTTTAGGTAACAGTTTAGAACACATGAAATCAATAGAAACAGAAACTATTGATTTAATTATCGCAGATCCTCCTTATTGGAAGGTTATAGGTGAAAAATGGGATTATCAATGGCGAACTGAAGAAGATTATATTGAGTGGTCTATTCAATGGATTGCGCAAGCTAGTCGAGTATTGCGTAAAGGAGGTTCATTTTATTTATTTGGCTATTTTCGTACCTTAGCTCTGCTTGTATCATATTTCGATAAATTAGATTTGGAACTACGTCAACAAATTATAATAGATAAGGGGATGCGAGCTGTTTCGGGCAGAGCTACAAAAAATTATAAGATGTTTCCCAATGTTACAGAAAGTTGTTTGTTTATTATCAAAGACAGCAAACCATTTATAAAAAAAACTTTAAAAGAAAGACAAAAAATACTGAACTTATCATCAAAAGAGATTAACGAAGCACTTGGAGTTGCGAGTTATGGAGGTGGAATGTGGAGCATTTATACAGGCAATAATATTTGTGAACAAGTACCTACACAAGAACTCTGGGGAAAATTACAAAACATCCTGAAATTTGACATACCTTATTCCAAGATAGCTCAAACCTTTAATCCACAAATGGGGGTTACAGATGTATGGCGTGATCTAGATTTTTATCAAGAAAAACGCTATCACCCTACCCAAAAACCTATGAAATTGATTAAACGATTAGTAGAGGCAAGTAGTAATACTAATGATTTAGTTTTAGATCCTTTTGGCGGTAGTGGTGTGACTGCCTTAGCTTGTTTGGCACTAAAAAGGCAATTTATTACTATTGAGCTTGACGATACCTATTATCAAGTTATTTCAGAAAGGGTAAAAGAAATTCTAGAACCACAAGGATTGTTTAATTCCGCTTATATGGTTTAGTTTCTGAAATTTTATCCGTATCTCGTAGTGGTAAAAACAATCTCAGATCTTCAGAAATAAAAGGTAATCTTTCTTTGAGTTCTTTGAGTACTATTCCTGTTATTTCTGAAATTATTGTTAATTCTTGTTTGTTTAAAATAGAAATAGGCATTGGTTCGGAAGGTAAAATATTTCTATCAGTTTCAGGCGAAGCATAGTAGTCTATACTTATCTTTGGATTTGAGTTGGCATTTTTTACTAAACAATCTAACACCTTGATAGGGTTACACATGTAAAATTGGTACGAGTAAGGCCAGAAGTTTTTTGGGGCAGGTGTTTTATTAGCATTTCTATTCTTGTGTCCTAAGTAAATTTTATTGTAATAATTTGTCAGTAATTTTACAAAATTTTGATTTCGTTCTGATTTTGTCCATATTTCGAAAATTTGAAAACGTAAATCCTCAAAGTTACCTTTGTCAAATTCAGGGTAATCAGCAAGAGTTAAAACAACTCTATCAACATCTTGAGTTATAACTTTCAAATCATTTTCGTTACGAATAGTAAAAAGCCATTTACTATCGTCCATTCTTTTAACATTTGTAGAGGTACAATTTGGACACGCATTTTCTATTCTTAACACCTTCTCACCGCAATCATTGCAAGTATCCAATTGGTCAACCCGACTGCAAGATTTTACTTCTGAACCATCAACGATATCATTGCCTCTTGCACCAGTTTTTGTACCCTGCATACCTAAAACTAAAGATGCTAAATGTTGTCCAGGATATCCGATTTTCATGTTTGGCGTTTGCTTGGTAATCTCAGACCATTCTAAAGCCTTAATGCGTGGTTGAAGAACTAACTCAATCAATAGTCTTTCAATCAATTCTTTGTTATTATGTATTGTTATGAGTTCTATTTTAGGTAACATCGAAGTCTAAAAAGTCTTTCAGAGACAAATTCAAAGATTTTGCAAATTTCTCAACATTTACTAGTGTTACATTCCTTTCAGCACGTTCTACCATACCAATATAAGTACGGTGAAAACCTGTGAGTTCGGCAAAATCCTCTTGTGAAAGGTTACGTTTTAGCCTTTCTTGCTTGATTTTGTAGCCCAAAAGAATAAGTATATTTTCTTTTTTCATCTTAATTTTTTTGCAAAATTACATTGATGTTACGGGCAAATCTACATACAAAACGTATCAATTATGTTTTATGGATGATAAATAGCACCTCCACCCCGTCAGACTGCGTCTGCCACCCCTCAATGCTGGAAAGATTTGGTCATGGATTGGGTTTATGGGTTGAATTTATTTTATGATACTATGCAAATTTTCATTGAGTTCGCTCATGCTGGCGAAGATGTGGTCGGCTGTGGTGATGGTTAGGTCTTGGCTATTGCCTATATAGATGGTGCGGACGCCGGCGGCTTGTGCGGCGATGATGTCGCTTTGGCTGTCGCCTATCATCCATGATTGTTGTGGGTTGATATTCCATTGTTGGATGGATTCTGTGATCATGCCCGGGTTGGGTTTGCGGCGTTGGTCATTGTCTTGGGCAAGCGATGTGCAGAATCGTATGTCGTCGAAGTCTGCGCCTGTTGCTAAGCGGATGTGTTGTTGCATGTGGGTATGGATGCGGCGCAGGTCATGGATGGTCATGAGTCCTTTGCCGATGCCTTGTTGGTTGGTGATGACTATGGGTATATAGTTTTTATGGACTGTATAGGCAAAGACGGTGAAGAAGTCGGGTATGAAAACAAATTCTTCCGTTGTGGTGATATAGCCCCCTATTTTTCTGCGATTTATGATGCCGTCACGGTCGAAGAAAATGGCTTTATTTTTTGTAGTATCGTGCATCGTGATTGTGATGGTCTGTTTCTATGAAGAGTTCGTCTATGATGCTGTCGAATGATTTGTATATGCTTTCCCATGAGTGATAGCGTTCGACAATTTCTCTTGCGTTTCGTGCGAGTCGGTCGCGTTCATGAGGGTTGCGCAGCAAGAAGAGCACATGCGCAATGATTTCTTCGTCGGTAGTGCCGATGAGTACGTCACGTCCATGTTCTACGGGTATGCCTTGTATGCCTGTTGGTGTTGTGACGACGGGGCAAGCGCATGCCATTGCTTGGAGTATTTTGTTTTGTATGCCGGAGCCGCCTTGATGTGGGTGGAGAAATATTGCCGCCGATTGCATATAGTCTTGCATTCGAGGTACATTGGGATACACTTTGATATTGTCGTTTTGCAATTTGTTAACCAATGAGCTAGGCGATGTTCCGACAATTGAGAAGGTGACGGATGGAATTTCTTTTTGAATGACGGGCATAAGCTCGTTTGCGATTTTTTTTACCATCATTTCATTAGCCCATACATCTAATTTTCCGGAGAAGAGCAACCCGCTTCTTTGTTCTTGGTTGTAATTGGGCGCAAAAGTGTCAAGTTCCACACCATTGGTGAGCAAACGATATTGTGCGGCAGGGTTTTGCTTTCTCATACCTTCGATGTCATCGTTGGTAACGAGTGTTGTTATGTCGAAGTATCGTGTGACATCTGGTTCATATTCGCGTAATTTTTTGACTTCCCACCAACGAATGAGTTTTTGTTTTAGACTATCAGATGCTTGGTACGAACGTGATTGGTACATTGTGCGACAATCCTCAGCGATGAGGATTTTGGGGAAAGATTTGTATTTGATGTATTCGGCTGTTCTCATAAAGAATGAGATGCCGAGGTCAAATTGTCTTTCACGGCACAATTGATCCACCACGTTTGCAAATTCGGGCTGATTGTAGAATGCAATTTCTAATGGTTTGCCATTGATCATGCTGGCTACGCAGCGCATACCCGCTTTGACGGGATTGAGTACGATGGTGTGAAGCTCTATGCCTAGGTCACGTATGGCGGCTAATTGCTCGGGTGAGGGTAATCTTCGGTGATTGAAGGTTACGAGTGTAACATTGTTACGGTGGGCAAGATGTTTGAGCAAATGATATGATTTGATTCTGTCTCCGCCATAGAGAGGAAAAGGAAATCGAGGCGTGAGGAATAAAATATCAAGAGGTTTTCTGTGATGATACACACCGTTTGTATGAGATTTTCCGTTTAAGACCGTTTGCATTAAGTGAGTTTTCGCAAAGTGAAACGAATATTAGTCGCCGAGAAATAACATTCGTGAATTTTTTAACTGCTCGGCAACCCTATACACCGCAGAATTCACGTAAAGTTCCATTTCGTGGTGCAAAATTACACAAAACGCTTTTAAGGTATGAATCCAATTGGTTTTCGATGATACATTTTCTTAACATTGGCTAATTTTCACCATTGTTTGGTGGTGTTTTTTTATGTGTAATTCGATTGCCAGCATTATGAACATGAGAGCCAAGAGTATATAGTTCAGCACATAGTATTCTTTGGGCGGATTGAACAGATAGAGCGAATATGTTGCCATTTGGAGTGTTGTCCATAACCCGACGGATTGATATGCGGTGATGATATTGAGTGTGATGATTGGAACGAAGTACCATGTGTGAATTTTGGGGCTTAGCATGGTAAAACAGAGCAACACAGCTAATGTAATGTGGAAAAATTGCGCTACGAGTTGGGTTGATGGGTTCTTTTTGGAGTATCTGTGCCACAGTACTGTAATCGTAATGACTGCGCCGATTCGGACAAATGTAAGCACAGTGGGAGCTTTAATCCACCATTGTTCAATACCGAACAGAGCCAATACTTCGCGAAGAAGATGGAGGGGTGCCGAATTGAACGATGTACGATTGTAAAATTGGAGGACATCAATAAATTGTCGTAATGATTCGGGGTTGGATAAAAAGGGTGCGGAAATTGCAATAACTGTGATTGCAGCGCTTGCGCAAAGAATACGTTTATTGCGCGGGCTGAGTGCGTGATGAGCAATATAAGGAAGAATAAGGACTATCGGATAAATTTTGATAGCTGCCATTGCCCCGATAATCACTCCTGTCAAGAGGGCTAATCGTTGAGTTTGGTGTTTGAATACGTTCGTTGTTGCGAGCACAAGAAGCATGATGAGCGGCATAATCAAACCTTCATTGTGGGCTTGTCCTATGATTTCAATGACGGGCAAAGGACTAAGAACGAAAAGTAGTGCTCCCCTGTTGATAAATTCTGTGTACGATGTTCGGGCTTTGATTATGAGAGCGAAGGTTGTTACTTCCATAAGAAAAAGAATAGATTTCCATCCCATTAAAGCAGCAATCCAACCATTATCCCAATGTTGTCCGATCCATACACCGAGCGCAAACCATAGCTCAGCCAAGGGCGGGTATATTGCAGGAAACTGTTTGTAAGCCATAAATTGATAGCCGGAATTGCGCAAATGATCGAATAATGGTGAATCGGCGGGGGCGGCAAACGGATTCATACCATTTACGGTGACATGTCCGTACCACAGATAGCCGAACACATCATCGGAAAGCCAAGGCATCATAGGAAACAGTATAATTCGCGGCACAAAGAACAGTATTGCGAGCATGACTGTGGAGTATTGTGTTTTCTTCAATAAAGTCCACAAAGAAACTGCAACAATGGAATGAACGGCAAATGTGACGAGGAAAACAGAAATAGTATCAGCATTGCGAACTGCCGGAATCATGATATAGATTCCATAGAGTATCAGATAAAGAATCACAAGTATATACGTCAAAAAAGACGTAGATTTGTGCGAAAAAAAAAATGTTGGATATTTATTCATTAGAGAGTACCGACCATGAATACAAGATTAGCCGAAGCAAAAACGCTGGAAACGAGAATCATTGAAGACCGTCGTAATTTACATACGAATCCTGAATTGTCATTTCAAGAATTTCAGACACAAAGATATATTTCTGCACGTTTGACTGCGCTTGGTATTGAACACAAAACTATTGGTGAAACGGGTATAGTCGCTACGATTGGTAATGGAAAACATTGCGTCGGGCTGCGTGCAGATATAGATGCTCTGCCCATAACTGAAGAAACAGGCCTTGCTTATGCTTCACAAAATGCGGGTGTTATGCATGCTTGCGGGCATGATGCACACACGGCTATGTTGTTGGGGGCAGCGGCTTTACTTAAAGAAAAAGAAGAGCAATTGCAAGGAACTGTCAAGTTAATATTTCAACCCGGCGAAGAGAAAGTTCCGGGCGGAGCAAGTATATTGATTCGTGAAGGAGTATTAGAAAACCCTCGAGTCGAGGCGATGTTCGGTCAGCATGTTTTTCCAGAAGCAAGCGTTGGTACAATTCAGATGTGTGAAGGTTTTGTTATGGCATCGGCGGATGAATTATATTGGACTATCCGGGGCAACGGATGTCATGCTGCACAGCCACATTTGGGTACAGACCCTATTTATGTTGCTTCTGCAATAGTAACACATTTGCAAACTTTATTGACAAAAACCAAAAATCCTCTTTCTCCCGGGCAGGTGACAGTTACCTCGATCCATGGCGGATCAGCTACGAATATAGTGCCGGAAACAGTTGAAATGAAAGGTACTTTGCGTTCTTTCGATGCCAAGTGGCGCGAGCAATCAATCAATAACATTGAACAACATTCACGTATAATTGCCGAAATGCATGGTTGCAGTGCCGAAGTAACGGTATTGCGCGGCTACCCGGCTGTGATCAACAATGCAGAAACAACTTCGTTTGCATGGTCATTGGCGCAAAGAACCATCGGCAACGACAATGTTCATCCGTTTGAGCCGAAGATGTGGGGAGAAGATTTTGGTTTTTATGCGCAGATAATTCCTTGTACCTTTTGGCTTTTAGGGGTTCGACCCTCAACGGTTCAGAGTATGCCGGGCTTACATCATCCACGCTTTGCGCCGGATGAGAATGCTTTTGCCATTGGAACGGCAATGCTTGCCGGAGCTGCCATAGAATACCTTCAGGAACGTGCAAGCATAGCATAAAACTGACGGTTTTCGAGCTATGTGAAAAAAACATGAATAAAACAAGAACAAATGACCTTGACCATATAAGATATTATTGCTAATTTAGGAAAGAAATTCAATAATTAAGGAGCTGTCCAATCACAGACATGTGTTAAATATCACTAAACGAAGCAACTTCCTCACGTTGTTAAACGTGATTTTATATAATTATCGGGTGAAGGAGAAAGCGCTATGAAAGTGTATGATGCGCACCATATTAGAAATATCTGCCTCATGGGTCATGCGGGCAGCGGCAAAACTACATTAGCCGAAGCAATGCTTTTTGAATCGAAAGAAATTACAAGGAGGGGCAGCGTAGAAGAAAAGTCCACAGCATCTGATTATCATGATATCGAGCATGAGCGTGGTTCTTCGGTCTTGGGTACGGTCTTGTTTGCAGAATGGAAGGATTATAAAATCAATATCATTGATACTCCCGGTTACGATGACTATGTGGGCGAAGTGATCAGTGCCTTGCGCGTTGTGGACACAGCCATTATGGTACTCAATGCAGCTCACGGCGTTGAAGTCGGTACAGAAACCCTTTGGAAATATACCGATCAATTCCACACCCCTGTCATCTTTGTTGCCAATAAAGTTGATTCGGAACAATCGAATTTTGATAAAACAGTACAACAAGCCAAAGAACGTTTCGGCAGACAAGTAACTGTCGTACAGTATCCTCTCAATGAAGGAAGTTCCTTTAATGCAATCATTGATGTCCTTAAAATGACGATGTATAAATTTCCTGCCGAAGGAGGTAAGCCGGAGAAATTACCCATTCCCGAATCGGAACGTGAAAAAGCGAACGAATTGCACAGAGAGCTTATTGAAATAGTTGCAGAAAACGATGAAGAATTGATGTCGCAATACTTTGAAAAAGGTGAATTGGACGAAGATGAAATCCGCATAGGACTCCGCAAAGCGATGGTAGATCGCCTGATTTGTCCGCTTTTTGTTACTAGTGCCAAAAAAGATATGGGCAGCGGACGTATCATGGGATTTATTGACAATGTGGTGCCTGCTCCGGTAGAAATGCCTCCTAAAAAAACCGTTGACGGTAAGGATTTAGTCTGCGATCCGCAAGGCAAACCATCACTCTTTGTGTTTAAATCGATGAGTGAGCCGCATTTGGGTGAAATGTCCTTTTTTCGCGTCTATTCCGGTACAATTCACCATGGTCATGATTTGGTCAATGAGCAAACCGATATCACAGAGCGTTTGGGTCAAATCTTTGCTGTGAATGGTAAAAGGCGCGAAGATGTTGCGCATCTCTATGCCGGTGATATCGGTGCAACGGTGAAGCTCAAAAACACACATGTCAATAATACACTTCATGAAAAAGGCGAGCATCTAGTTCTACCCTCCATTGAATTTCCCGCTCCTAAGGTGCGTATTGCTGTGCATACAACAAAAAAAGGCGAGGAAGACAAATTAGGGATGGCACTGCATCACTTACATGAAGAAGATCCAACATTAGTGGTTGAACATTCACAGGAACTAAAACAAACACTCATACTCGGACAGGGCGAAATGCACCTCGGTGTTGCAAAATGGCGACTTCAGAACAGATTTAAAGTTGATATAGAATTTACCGAACCCAAAGTACCTTATAGAGAAACGATTCAAAAGAGCATCAGAGGCATGTATCGCCATAAAAAACAATCGGGTGGCGCGGGCCAATTTGCCGAGGTTCATTTAATAGTTGAACCATATCATGAAGGTATGCCCCATCCGCATGGCGTTTCGGTGCGTGGAGAAGAAAAACACGAATTACCATGGGGCGGACAATTA
Source organism: Chloroflexota bacterium (assembly GCA_041917875.1). Classification (GTDB taxonomy): domain Bacteria; phylum Bacteroidota; class Ignavibacteria; order Kapaibacteriales; family UBA961; genus UBA2353. The sequence continues at coordinate 20,494 of JAYRWZ010000467.1, forward strand.
GTGTTTCTTAATTGTATCGTCGGCGGTGTAATTGAAGCACGTTTTATGCCGGCAATTCTCAAAGGTGTTCTGGAAAAAATGCACGAAGGTCCCATCACCGGGTCTTATGTACGCGATATACGCGTATCGGTATTCGATGGAAAAATGCATCCGGTGGACAGCAATGAAGCAGCATTCAAGACAGCAGGGCGCATGGCATTCCGCGATTGTTTCATTCAAGCCGATCCTAAATTGTTAGAACCTATATATGATGTGGAAATAGTTACACCGGATGACTATATGGGTGAAATAATGAGTGATATTCCTGCACGACGAAGCATTATTATGGGTATGGAAGCGGATGGACACTATCAAAGAATCAAATGTCGTATGCCCTTGTCCGAATTAGACAAATATTCATCGTCGTTGAGGAGTATGTCACAGGGAAGAGCCACCTTTTCCAGTGGGTTCGCTGAATATGCCGTTGTTCCGACACAGCTACAACAAAAACTGCATAATGAGTATATAGCTCACCAACATGATGAAGAGTAAAACACAAAATATTCTTACTGAATGTGGCACATTACGCTCATTGTGCATTGTTTAACACTCAATTTATCGTATATTTGTGTTCTATACTTTGTATTAAACATCGAAAACGGAGTTCTACAATGGCTAAACGCTGCCAAATAACAGGAAAAACAGTTCTTGTGGGTAATAATGTTTCCCATGCTAACAATCGCACAAAACGTCGTTTTTTGCCGAATCTTCAGAAAAAACGCATTTGGGTTGCTGAAGAGCAACGCTGGGTAACAATGAAAATTTCAACAAGTGCTCTTCGCACATTGGACAAAAAAGGATTTACAGCGATGATGCGTGACCTTCAAGCATAATCGTCTCCTAAAGACTTACAGTACAGCCCTGTCGGAGTAATTCGGCAGGGTTTTTTTTTGCTTTAACCATCAACTTGATTCAATGAAGTTTTTGTATTGCTGTCTTTCATCGTAATTTGCACTCGGTTTATTGATTTATAACTTGTAACGGTAACACTCTATGTCTCAATTATTGGAAGTCCGCAATCTTGTCACAGAGTTCCGCTCTGAAAAAAGAATAACGAAAGCGGTTAATGACGTTTCTTTTTCACTCAAAAGAGGCAAAACGCTGGGCATTGTCGGCGAAAGTGGCTCCGGAAAGTCGGTCACATCACTTTCTGTCATGCGACTAATTCCCGACCCACCCGGAAAAATAACCCAAGGAAGTATTCTCTTCTATGAAAAAGACGGCAGGGCAACTGACTTACTAACCTTACCCGAAGATACGATGCGAGCATATCGCGGTAATAGAATTTCGATGATTTTTCAAGAGCCGATGACCTCGCTCAACCCTGTGTTTCGATGCGGTGACCAAATTATTGAGGCAATAATGCTGCATCAACAATGCAACAAAGCTGAAGCGCGTGAAAAGACTTTGCAGTTATTGCGTATGGTTAAGTTGCCAAGACCGGAAACAATGATAGACCAATACCCACATCAATTATCGGGCGGACAAAAGCAAAGGATTATGATTGCTATGGCAATGTCATGTAATCCGTCTTTACTTATTGCTGATGAACCCACAACCGCTTTGGATGTAACTGTGCAAGCTACTATTCTAGATCTGATGCGAGAGCTGCAAAAAGAACATGAAATGGCAATGATGTTTATTACTCATGATCTTGGCGTTGTTGCAGAGATTGCCGATGATGTAATCGTAATGTATAAAGGTAAAATTGTTGAAACCGGTTCCGTTCAACAGATATTCGAAGATCCTCAACATCCTTACACAAAGGGGTTACTCGCTTGCCGTCCACGACTTGACATGAAATTGAAGGTATTGCCGACCGTGCGTGATTTTATGGAAGAACAGCCCGACGGCTCAATTTCAGAACGTTCGCATGACGGTGTGACCGAGGTACTGACTCGTGTGGCAATTACCCAAGATGAAATTGCTTTACGCAATTCTGTATTAGCACAATCAACTCCCCTGCTTTCTGTCAAAGACCTTCAAGTATATTTTCCCATTCGTACAGGACTTTTCAGCAGCATTAAAGGATATGTCAAAGCTGTGGACACCATTACATTCGATGTAAAGCCCGGCGAAACGCTCGGCTTGGTCGGTGAATCAGGTTGCGGAAAAACAACAACCGGAAGAGCAATTTTACGGTTGGTCGAGCCAACGAGCGGTTCAGTGCACTTTAATAATAAAAATGTGACTGAGCTTTCCTCATCTGAATTAAAAACTCTTCGAAGAGATATGCAAATTATTTTCCAAGATCCTTACAGTTCGCTCAATCCGCGGCTGTCAGTGGGCAGTGCAATCATGGAAGTCATGAAAGTTCATACAATTTTTAACTCCGATGCGGAACGTAAAGATTACACGCAATACCTTTTAGATAAAGTAAATTTACTGCCACACCATTTTAACAATTATCCGCATGAATTTTCGGGAGGGCAAAGACAAAGAATATGTATTGCTCGCGCTTTAGCCATGAAACCCAAATTCATTATTTGCGATGAATCGGTTTCTGCGTTGGATGTTTCTGTTCAAGCCCAAGTACTTAATTTATTGGTTCAATTACGTGATGAGTTTAATCTTACGTATATATTTATTTCTCACGATTTAAGCGTCGTTAAATTTATCAGCGACAGAATTGCCGTAATGAATGCCGGAAAAATCGTAGAAATGGAATACGCTCAACAATTATACGATATGCCTAAAGAAGAATATACTCGTTCATTAATTAATGCTATTCCGAAAGGAACAGTAGAAGATATTAGAAAAAGAAAAATTTCCCTATAATACATCAATCTAATATGAAAAATATTTTACTATCATTTATTTTATTGATTTGCAGTATCATTACAACAGATACTCTCTATGCACAAAATAAATCTGCCGATATTAAACGAATTATTACACTCACAAAAGCCGAAGATTATGTACGCTCATTTTCAAAAGTAATGACCCAAAGGCTCCAAACTACGTTTCAAGACCAGTTTAAAAATGTAAAAAACAAAACACAAGTCAATACATTCATGACGAAAGTGCAACGTGAAGTCACCGTCATGTTTGATAATATTTTGAAAAATGACATGGAAGACATATTTAGCAAATTGTTTACCGATGCTGAAATCAAGGAAATTCTTGCATTTTATGAAAGTTCAACAGGGAAAAAGCTACTCAGCATCACAACCCCTCTTTCGCAACAAATTACCAAATTGATTGAAAAAAAATACACTCCTCAGCTCACTGTTACTTTACGAAACGAAGCACGTAAAATCATACAATCAAAATAAAACATCATGAAAAACAACAATACAAAACATTACGAACGCAGAGAATTTATTAAAATTCTCTCAGTTGCGGCAGCAAGTTGTGCAAGTACATGTCTGTATGCTTGCAGCGAGGACACAAGTTCTCCGGTTACTCTGACAGGAAAAAAAATAGAAGTCCCCTTGCAAGACAATGCTGCATTACTCACAGTAGGAGGTTCTGTTCGCAAAACATTCTCCGAAGTAAACAATGGAAGGCCGGTACTTATAGTCAGAACTTCAGAAACATCATTTCGCACCATGACAATGATATGTACTCATCAGGGAACAACGATAAATAACCCGACAGACAATAAAAAAGTAATTTGCCCTAACCATGGAGCACAATTCAGTATAGCCGAAGGTAATTTCGGAAAAAATATCGGCGGGCAATCCACTGCTGATTTGCAGACATTTGAAACAACATTTAATTCTGCCAATAACACTATTACTATTTCATTTTAAGAAAAATAAGATAAAGCGTGATATTAAATTGAAAGACTATGAAAACTATTCCATCTTTAGCTAGTATTGAAGGGCGGGCTTTATTACACGCAGCATATAAAGAATTACGGTATGATCGAAGGAACGGAATGTTTTCGACTCTGATTATCTGTTGGAGAATATGTACTACGGAACAGTCTTTTTCCCGATATACTTCATTAGACTACTCTACGGCACAACCATTGGGAATTGTTTCGGGTACTTCTCTGTGGATGCAGGAAATCATTAATCGATTTCATTTTGCAACCGTAAACTCTTTTGTATATTTTGGTGCGGCAATATTGCTTGTCGTCATTGGTTTACGTAGAGTTTTTGATGCAATGGTTCCCGACACTGTCGTAATTGCATCCATCATCTTAGAAGCGATGATGCTGATTTTTATGTTTATTGTCATGTTTTTTACGCCCTCTGATTCGGAGGATATTGCTTTAGAAACCAATGATGAACATCAGGAACCCTTAGAAGACATTGTAAGAGAAATAGGTGAAATTTCTCGTGACTATGCTTCAATTTCCGTACGATTAGACTCCATTGCAGATAATTTAGAAACAATTGTCAAAATTCAAGAAGAATTAACCAACGCTACCCATGCTGCAATTCGTACAGCAACTGCTGCTGTGGCTCCCAATCCTGAGTTATTACAAACAATGCAAGTAACTACTTCTGCATTAAAGGAATTAACAATAACTGTGCAACAAGTAACACAGGCAGCCGGCAGCATTGAAAAAGCCGGCATAGAACAAGCAGTTCGCAATGAGTTAGCACGAATAATTGGAAATAACATACAAAACAATCATGCGTAACAGTCTTAATAGAAGACCTTTTGTAGAAATATATTTTGTTCTCTATCTTTCGGCATTGGTATTACTCTTGCCTGACGGACCTTCTGATCAGTCAAAAGAGAATGCCGACATTCTCTCTGCTGTTCTCCAACAATCGTTTAACGCAATTCCTGAACAACCTGTGTTAAATTGTATTATTGATGCCGATAATACAAACAGAATAATTCACTTCGACTCCCTCAATCATATTCTGTTTGGCGGATCAATCAAAGATCTCGAATATGAAGCAATAATCGAAGACTTAGTGACAAGTGAACAACTCGTTTTAGTAAAGGATCGCATATCACCGTCGCCAATGTTTGCACTACAGTATATTCAGGCAACTCAAACGGCTCGTTTTTCTTGGAAGCCCCCTTTGCAATATGATAAAAAAGACCATTCCTTTATCGTAAAAATTCGTGCATCCGCAACACCAGTTTCATTCAACGGCAATATTGCATTAGACAAAATGATGCAAGAATCAGGGACAAAAATAACAACAGAAACGTCATTTACGCTAAATATCGTTTACAGAAAAAATTACGATTCTGCTGCCAATCCGATCGCTCAAAAAGACACATTATTTGTTGTGCCTCAAAACAGCACTCTCATCAATCCGAATAATGCAACACAGCAGGTATCACTTCCTTTGTTCACTGCCCAACCGCAACTTGAGCAAATTCAATCAATATCAACTGTACAATGGCATAATAGCGTATATTTAGGTGGAATAAATAATTTGGCTGATCTAAAACGAACACCGATTGTAAGAATTGACGGCAGTGGTGTGCAACAAGGCGGTACGGCTGAAATTGCCGAAGTCCGAGGTAATCAAATTATACTCAATGGGCGCACGCCATTATCTGGCTTGATGAAAGTCAATGTCATTGCAGAACGCCGAGCCGACGCTAAGCAAGTTTCCACAACATTTATTGTTGAAACACAATCGCTGCAATCACCTGTTTTACCGAATGAAATGAATCCGGGCATCACATATTCTTTTGACCCCAAAATGCCTCAGTCGCTATCCTTAGATTCCAAAGCATTGCTGCGGTACACCAATGGCACAGACATTGTTTCAAGTCCCAAGGGTTTACCGTTTACCTATACTCCCTCATTATCTGACACGGGTAAAACCTTCTATTTTGAACGATGGTTTGGCGGAAAAAAATACGGACAATCAATTGCTATCTCAGTAAAAGATTATCCTGCGCCGGAAATCGTGGACATCGTCCCCACAGGTCAAGACAATGTAATCCAAGTTAAAACAAGGTGTTATGGATTGGTAAAGGGTAAAAAAAATGAAGTCAAAATCGAGATTACCGAAGGGAATGGTTCTGTACGCGATTTACGTGGGTCCATTCAGTACTTAGAAAACAATGTCACAATTCAGACTTTTAAAATTACAACTATTGGGGTCGTAAAGTTTAGGGCATTTGACCAACGAGGTGTACGATCAACAATCCGCAAAGGGGGGGAATAGATTCTTGCAACTACTATTGTTTCTCGTTTCTGTTCTGTATTTTTGTAATCCGATAAAGTTCACATCGTATGAACTTATCAC
>JAYRWZ010000468.1:0-5318 GCA_041917875.1 Chloroflexota bacterium
ATAACTTCGGGTTTTGCATAGCCGATGCGAGCAGCTTTTTCAAAAGCATAGAGCGCGGATTCGCTTTCTTGGAGCATAATCTTGCATCGGGCTAAAGCAATAGCTGCATCAGCATCACGCGGCATTGCTTCCAACCATCGCTCATAATAGAGTGATGCCTCGGCAAAATTGCGTTTTGCCATCTCAGCATCTGCCTTCTCACGATAACTTCTCATATCATTGCCATTTTGTGCAAGTGATTCATTCGTAAGACTTAACAACAATATCCCAAGAAATGTTAAAAAAAAATTCACAAAAATTTGTCCTCAAATGATGATTTATTAAAAAAAAATTCCGATTTTTGCGCCCCTTGATACGGGGCGTAGCGCAGTCCGGTTAGCGCACCTGCTTTGGGAGCAGGGGGTCGTGAGTTCGAATCCCACCGCCCCGACTATCAAAACCAAGCTCCAGCAATGGGGCTTTTTTTATTTCCAACTATGACAACTACACTTCCTGACCAACATAGTATCAGCCCGCATGCCAAACGCGCCTTGATTGCCGGTATGGTAGGCAATGTGCTCGAATGGTATGATTTCGGTATTTACGGCTATGTTGCTACTATTATTGCGCAGCAATTTTTTCCGCAAGACAACACGTTGGCTGCACTTTTGTCAGCCTATGGTGTTTTTGCCGCGGGTTTCATCATGCGCCCTGTCGGCGGCGTACTTTTCGGTTATTTCGGCGATAAATACGGTCGCAAAAATGCACTTATTTTGTCAATTATACTCATGGCTGTTCCGACGGTTTCTATGGGATTGTTGCCAACCTATGATCAAATAGGGCTTTTCGCTCCTGTACTTTTAACACTTATGCGTCTTTTGCAAGGGCTGTCACTCGGTGGCGAATATACCGGTTCAGTGTCTTATCTGGTTGAGCATGCTCCGGCATCAAAACGCGGGCTCTTTGGCTCATGGGCTACTTTTGCAGGTATTGGCGGTATCTTGCTCGGCTCGGCGGTCGGTGCTCTATTGACCAATACTCTCTCCAAACAAGATATTATGGAATGGGGCTGGCGATTGCCCTTTCTTGGCGGTATTTTTATTGCTGCTATCGGCGGTTATATGCGTCGTGGACTGCATGAATCGGAAATGTTCAACAATTTAAAAATAGAAGGCAAAGTTACCCACAACCCTCTAACCGAAGCATTAACCACCTATCGCACTTCTTTGCTGAAATCCGTAGGCATAACGGCAACATTAACTGCCACCTTTTATATCGGGTTTATGCACATTTATTTATTTATGAACACAAAAATAAGCATGGCACTTAATGAAGCACTCGTCGGGAATACAATCGGTATGTGTGTGCTTGTGGCTTTAATACCTGTGGCAGGAATAATTTCGGATCGTATTGGAAGAAAAAAAGTCTTATATTTTGGTGCAGGCGGCATTTTTCTTTTCTCTGTCCCTCTTTTTTATATTTTGCAAAGCGGCAATCTTACCGACATGATTATTGTTATTACTGTGTTTGCATTATTCGAAGCTGCATTATTGGGTGCTGTGGCAACGACATTAGTAGAATTGTTTCCGGCAAAAATCAGATTTACAGCCGTTTCTTTAGGATATAATCTGGCGATTGCACTTTTCGGTGGCAGTGCCCCCTTCTATTCGGAATTATTGATAAACAAAACAGGCAGCTTTATAATGCCGGCATTTTATCTGATTGTATGCTCGACATTGACATTATTGACTTTGCGAACTATTCCCGAGACATACCGTCAACCACTCCCATAAAAAATGAAAAGCACCCTACGCGAAGTAAGGTGCTTTCCTCAAATAAAAGAATCACTATAATTATCGCTGAATTACAATCGGCACATGAATATATTTCTCGCCATAACGAATTACTGCATAATATTTTCCGCTTGCAACGGCAATACCTTGTGCATTTAATCCATTCCAGAGAAAAGTATTTTTCCCTGCTTCTTGCTGTTCTTCATTTGTTCGTAACACAGTGTTTCCTTCCATATCACTCACGGTAATCTGCACCATAGATGTTTGCGGTATAGAATATTCTATGGTCATTGCATTATTCGTCGGATTGGGCATTGTTTGCACTGCATATTTTTCTAATTCATCGGCAATGGAACTTGTACCTACATTAATTGTTATCGGTTCTAATGCATTCCACAGATCGTCCGCATTTGCACTACCGTCACCATTGATAGCATTGCCCACTGCACGTAATGTATAGGTTCCGGCAGTCGTCGGTGCTGTCCATGAAAAATCCCAGCGCGCTTGACCGCTTTCCATTGCTTTCGGAGAACGATGGGTTAATTCGCCCCCACCTGCCAAACGGCTTCCGTCACCTGCGGTAATAGTACCGGCATTTCTGTTATTAGCATCAGATATTTTAAGATTGAATCCGGCTGCCGTTTTAGAGGAATGTCCGACAATGATAAATAAATCTATCTTTGCGCCGGGCTCAACATTGATAGAACTACCGGTCACCGTGGGAATATTAACTGTCGTTTCCGAACTTTTTTGACCGTGACAACCGCCGCCGCCGCAACCGCTTACAGTGCGACCTGTTTGACCTCCGCTACCGGCAAAAAGAGTAACGGAACATAAGAGCATTACTACTGCTGTTAATGAGCTTTTAAGAAAAATTTTCATAAAAAAAGAAACAATAAGAAAAATTATTTAATAATTGTAAATGGCATTGTAAACGATGAAGTACCCATACGAATTACAGCATAATATTGACCATTGGCAATAGTATCTGTACTCCATACCATATCTGAAGAAGTCATGATCAATTTATCAATGACATTTCCAACAATATCGGTAATAATAATTTCCGCTTTTCCGTTTTGGGATTGCATGGAAAATGTAATATTATCAGATGCAGGATTAGGATAAAGACTCATAAATTGCTGCGATGGTATCTCTTCTTCTACCGATGTAACCGTTGTGGAACCCATTACAATAATTGAATGAGTTTCAGCGCCGGCACGGAAATTTAATAATGCAGTGCGCGGACCTTCGGTTTTCGGTGCAAAGCGAATGGTTATATTATGACAGTCACTTACCTTCATTGCACGCGGAATATTATCTTGATTTGTTATAGAAATGCCTGTTTGCGTCTCAAATATATCCACATTGCTTACTTCAAATTCCTTTGTGCCCGTATTGCAAATTTTTACCACAGAATCGGAAGTTTGATTATTCGGAATTGGTTTGAGAATAATCATTTCTGCCGGCTCAACGGATGTTTCACAACTTTGCATAGTTAAAGTCATCACAGAATCATTACCATTAGTATTTCCCGAAAAAGTAATTACTAATTTTTTCTGACCAAGTGATTTAGGAGCAAATGTAAAAGTCAGTGCTTTACTTTCTTTTGGCGCAACAGTCAGTGGGGCTGTCGGTGATGCGATAGTAAAATCTTCAGTATCACCGGAAAGTGTCATTGCAGGCACCAATAAATCAACATCACCGGAATTAATAATCCAATTCGGTAATGAAAATGTTCTACTTTTTCCAAGGGATGTGCAATTAAATCTAAAATCTTTATCTTGAAAAGCAAGAACAGCACCGACAGAACCGTTGACCACAATATTCGCAGACAAGCTATTTACTTCATTACAATTTCCCGTCACAACACATTTATATGATCCTTGATCGGATTTTTTTACTTTGTTGATAATTAAGGGATTTGATGTTGCACCGGTAATGGGTTGATCATCTTTAAACCACTGATATTGAGCTGTGGCATTAGCTTCGACCGATAATACTAAAGTCTCACCTACATTAATAGTTTTTGCTTCAGGTTGTTTTGTAATAGAAAGAACCGGTGATAAACGTACAGTAAATTTTGCAGTTGTTTTTAATGCACAGCTATTGGTTACGGTAACTTCATACTCACCGGTGTCCGCAACAGTCAAATTATTCCATGTGATTGATTTTGTTGTGATAGCGGGCAAAGCTTTACCTTTTAATTTCCACGCAAATGTTAATCCTTCTTCGTCAGTTATTGGTAATTCCAATGAATGTTGCGCACCTGCACAGAAAAGTGTGTCTTTAGGATTTTGATTGAACTTGGGTGCTCCCTTGGCAAACAATGTTGCTTTTTCCGAATTAATTCTTGTTCCGCATCCACCACGCACTTCACAATCATATTCCCCCACAGTATTGGAATTAACATTGGCAATGACAAGTGTTGCTTTATTGCCACCGGCAACATCTTTGCCGTTTCTTCGCCAGCGATACGCTAATTTCCACCCCGTGGCGGCCACTGACATCGTGGCGGATTTGCCTTCACACGCTGAAGTAGCAACAGGATTTTCTGTAATTTCCGGTGCTTCTAATCCGAAGAAATACATATCGGCTGAAAAAACATTTTGCCCGCAACCGGTAATTTTTACACTATATGTTCCATTATGCGAAGGATTCACATTTTGGATACCATAGGTTGCAGCATTCGCCCCTTGTATGTCTTGACCATTTTTTCGCCATTGATATGTGTAAAGTGTATTATTATCCGTAGTAATTCTGAATGTGCGCTCAGCTCCGAAACAAACTGAATCGCGAGGTTTAAGATCGGTCACAATAGTTGGTGCAGCACCTACCGAAAATGGTGCATTACTTTGATCTACCTCTGCTCCTCCGACAGCACGAATACGCACAGAATAATTGCCACCGGGTTGTAAAGTTCCGGGCAAATTCCATGTATATTGCCCTACGGAGGCATTGACTACGGTTATAGGATTCCAAGAACCGTCACCGGGATTATAATCCAGAGCCACTTGAGCAATACCTTCGGCAGTCCATCGAATAATACCGGTGCCATTACGACACCAGACTTCTCCGCCATTGGGCGCGTCTAATGATAAGCCGGAGACATTGATGGTGATAGGGTTCATCACTCGCCAATTGTCGCCAGCATCGTCAGAGCCATTACCATTGACGGCATTGCCCGCCGCACGTAAGGTATATGTGCCCGCTGCTGCCGGTGCAGTCCAAGAAAATGAGTATATGGTTTGGCGTGGAGTGCCACCTATCGGCTGAGGCGCTGTATGAGTAAGCTCTCCACTGACAAGTCTTAAGCCTGTACCTGCCGTAAAAGTTCCTACATTGGAACCACCGGAATTGACAATGCTGATATTGATCCCGGAATTAGGGGCTGTGGCATGCGCAACCGCAATTTGAAAATTCCGTGTTTGCCCGGGTGTCATAGAAATTGATGTAGTACCGAGTGGCAATACATTCACCGCCGTGTTAGGACTTTGGCTGCCACCGTGACAAGAGGCGCATCCCGATTGACTCCGTCCGGTTACA
>JAYRWZ010000469.1:0-9378 GCA_041917875.1 Chloroflexota bacterium
CAAAGACTTGTTGCTGTCGCTGTGTTAGTGGCTCTTTTTCTTTATTATTGTTCACGATTTACACTCCTCGTTGATTGGGATCCCACACGAATTTATGCACTTGTAATTGGAAGCGAACATCTAAGCGATCTTCTAAAATCCATTCAACCAATTGTTTGAATTCTAATGTTGAAAATACTGCGGAGAAAAGCACAGCCGCGGCTTTTTTGATGAGATGATAGTCTTCGGTTATTTTTTTTGCCCATTCATAATCTTGGCGCGATGCAATAACGAATTTTATTTCATCGTGCGGTTGAATATTCTGTAAATTTTCATAATTATTCAGAGACATCATTTTTGAATCAGGGCATTTCATATCAATAATTTTGATGATACGCGGATCTACATATCGGCAATCAATATGACCGCCCGTTTCAACCGCTACGGTATATCCGTGATCGCATAATAAAGACATCAAAGGTAATACAGCATGTTGTTCTAAGGGTTCACCGCCGGTAAATTCAATAAAATTACATTCATATTGGCGGCACTGTTCTATTATTTCCGTTCCGTTCATGGGTATGCCGCCTTTATGGGGTAGGGCATAGGGGGTATCACACCAAACACATCGTAAAGAACAGCCCTGCAACCGAACAAACACACATCGTGTGCCTGCACGTAAGCCTTCGCCTTGAATAGAATAAAAAATCTCATTAACGGAAAGTTGTATATCATCGGGATTGCGCAAAGCAAGTATTTCTTCCGATGGTGCTGTAATTGTTTTTATTCCCATAGTATTTTATTGCATCCAAATATCGAAACCGGAGATACCGAGAGGTTCTATTGTTTTAAATCCTTCGCCATAGCTTGCACCAATAAGTGAACCCAAATATTGGGAACGTGCCGTAAGCATGGTCATAAATGCAGGCGTTGAAATAAATGTTTGCGGCGCATTTTCATCATACTGACCTTCGACAAATACTTGTGATGAATATGCTTGTACAGCTTGCATTTTTTGAGAAAAATACGCAGAAATATCCACTATGAAATCGGGCTCAAAATGATAGCTTTGCATATACGAAAACATATGCTCAGGTCTGTAGGGCATTTGTGTGATGCCATGATACATTGTTTCAATTTTTGTCATGCCCGACATAAAGACAGCTTTGCGCAATAATTGATGTGCATATTCATGGTCAAGGTGACGATCATTATGAGCGGGTATGAGAATAATCCGGGGAGTATAATGACGCAAGACGGACACAATATCCACAATATATTCATGGTTGACGGAAATATTTCCATCCGGTATTCCTAAATTTATACGTTCGTGAATGCCGAGTATGGCAGATGCCTTTTCGGCTTCTTGTGCACGGGTTTCGGCTGTGCCGCGAGAACCGAGTTCGCCACGAGTCAGATCACAAATTCCTACGGTATAACCTTTGTCAATCATCGCAGCCAATGATCCGCCGCATGAAAGTTCAATATCGTCAGGGTGTGCCCCAAAGCCGAGTATATCGAGTTTCATAGACTATTATCCGATTTCTTCTTGGTGGAACATCATTGTACTATTGAGCAGATTGAAGAGTGGACGATGTTCTTCCACAAGCATTGATGCCTGAAATTCATGAATAGGCACCAGACGTAATTCACTTATATCATCATTGGGTTCAATATGTCCGCCAGCAAAATCGGCACAAAAAAATAAGGAGATAATTTTATCGGATTCTTCTCTGTAGCGCCAATCATCAATTTTCATACTTCCTAAATAACGAATATTGTGGATTTCTATACACGCTTCGCTGCGCACTTCACGGCGCACGGTTTCTTCAAATGATGTGTCCTCAGGCAAAGCAAAACCACCGATAAAGCGCCATTCCTGCTCATTGGGCTTGCGTGCCAATAAAACATTATGTCCTTTCATTACAGCCACATCAACACCGGTAAAGACTTTGTCATATTGATTATAGGCGGCATAAATGACCCCTGCGCGAAAATCACGAGAGGTCATCACTTCATTGCTGATATTTTTACGCACTTCCGTACCGCTCACATAAATTGTCGGCTCAAGTTCGGTGGTGGGAAATTCGCCCCTGTAACGTTCCAAAACACCTTCGCACCGTCCATACAACATAATTTTTCCGACGGGCAACACTTCGCGTATTCGGCGGTCAAGAGTCAAGCTCCATTCATTGTCAGAGCGCACATCGGGTAAAGCCAAGACGGTGAGTTGCGGAAAACGTGCTAAAATCATTTCTTTACGTGAGACAAAATCCAAGGGATTGCGCTTGGTTACTAAAGCAGGGCTGACTCCTAAAAACAGGACAACTTTGCGATGTTTAGCCATAACTCCTTCTATAAGCTCAATATGGCTTGTATGCAAATCATGCACCTGAAAACGTCCGATAATGACACCGATATCTGCATTGTATGTGTGTGTAGCTTCCATAGTAATACCAAAAATGTGATTGGGTACTGCAAAACTACGGCTAATCGGCTTTCATTCCTTCTTTAGATCAAGGAAGTCAGGAATGTAGCTACTGCTTTTTGAATGATTCGTAAAGGGAAGTTATCATTCTTTGATGGATATTTTTTGCAGTATATGTCCTTTTTTGGCAAATTTAGCAAGAATGTAAATATCGTCCTCAGTACAACCTGCTATATTGATGCGTAATACTTTATCATCGTGTGATTGCACAGGAATCTCGCGTTCAAGAGTCCCATCCCAATCATATCGCTGCAAAATATAGTAGTCAGAAGATTTTTGTGGGCTATATGGTTGAATAAGTACAAAAAAATTACGAGTATTTGAAAAAATATCATTCACAAAATAGCGCATGGTATCTGTGTCCGCTATTAATAGTGATTTGGGATTATTGGGGACAGCACAATGCAGTAAACCTGAAAACGGGAACTTGATAATAGTATCACGAAGTAATATTTTACAAAAAATATGATTCCAATGATTCATATACACAAATCCTTTTTGTTTATGATTATATTCAAGTACACCAAGCGTGTTAGTATTGAACTTTGTTAAACCATATTCTTTTTTTATTCTTCCGTAGTCAAGAAAATATTTGCCTTGTTCTAAAGTAGGTGTTCGCGATATAAAATAAGGACTTATGGAATCTTCGGGTATTCTATGCTTTTTTCTAATGAATCCATAGGAAATATTAGAATAAAGAATTGGGTCTCGGTATTTTAAGTATGAGGCGGCATATTCTTCTGTTGCGGGAATATATGCTCCTTGAATCTGATTATTGCTATATGTGGTACTAATAGTTCTGCCAAGATTATGGTTTGATAATGACATTGTGCCATCGGGCAGAATAGATGTGTCCGTAACCTTAGTTTCCACAGTAAGTAAAATAGATAATGTTCCAAAGTTCATGGTGGGGGTTACTTGCTGAAACTTTGCCTTCACAGTAGTTTCTTTGGGTTTACTAAACGGAATGCCCCACACTTCCAAACCAAAAACTTGGGGCAGGGCTTTTTTCATTGCGAAGATTTCTTCCTCTTTTGAGGGCGGCTTAATGGTCAGCAAACGTTTTCCCGTCGCTATGCTATATCCTGCAATTTCATTTTGCAATTCATCTACGGTATATAAAGTATTATCGCGAAAATCTATAATTGGCTGATATGCTTTACCGAGTATGGAATTGTCATTTTTTTCTAATACAATCTGTGGTATATCTTTAGTGTTGATTGCAGATGTTTTTTTGAGTATTTCAGCCACACCCGAGTTATATCGTTTAATATTTTCACATCTGTATAACTCATATCCGCTTTGAGAAGTGACAATAAGAGTTGGTTGATCTTTAATTGCACATCGTTTGAATAATCCAAGAGTATCATAAATGCAGGAATCAACATCTAATTGTTTGCAATAGATAGTATAATCATCAGAAGAATTTGTGGCTAATACGGCAATGACCTTCCCTGTTTTTTGAGAGCGTAATTGTTCGATAGTACTATTGATAATTGTCTGATTGCATTGCAAACATTTATCAACATCTATAAATAAAAAATACTTATAGGGCATTTCATGGGCAAACACGGAAGTAGAAACCAAAAGAGTCAAAATGAGGAATAATTTCATGGTAAAATTACAAAATATGTCGGTAAAAAAATACAGGAAGTATATTAGCCATATACTTCCTGAGAATTATTTTGCTGCAATATAAGCATCTACGTCTTGTATTGAATTACAAGAGAATGTATATGTTAAGTTATTTGTATTGATATGATAATAAAAATCACCTGTAGTCATGTTAAAGCCATAAACAGAAACACCATCTACGTGGTCATAAGCTGTATTTGTTCCAGGTTCGTACACTAATTTTTCTCCTTTTACATCTCCATAATCGTAAATTGATGTTATCCAACACCAAGAAGGTAAATTTCTGCATTGTGGGTCTGGCCCCGGTTGTGCTACGTTTGTTCCATACGTATAGTCTCGTTGTTGCAATACGCCCGCTGAGGCAACAATGGATGCCATTGACGTTAATAACGCTACTAACAATAATGCCTTTAACAGTTTCATAACTGTACTCCTAAAATTATTAAAAAAAATGTACTCATCATAAGTACACAGCAAATATACACACACACACACACACATTTCCAAATTTATTGCTCAATATTTAATTTTTTTCTCAATTTTCTTTATGTGTTGCAGTTTTTCCTTTTTATTTCGAAGAGAATAATTCCTGCCGCTACGGAAGCGTTGAGTGATTGCACGTGACCGGAAAGCGGAATAGTGACAGAAAGATCAAGTAATTTTCGTGTTTCGGGTTTCATGCCGCTGCCTTCGCTGCCAATAACAAGTACAGTGGGCATATCATAGTCGGGTGTATCATAGCTTTGTGCATTGTGCATATCCGTACCAATAATAGTAAATCCGGCAGCTTTGCAATCTTTTAATGCGACTGATGTGTTGGGTACTTTAACGATGGAGATATGGTGTAAAGCACCGGCGGAGGATTTCATGGCAGTAGAGGTAATGGGTGACCCATGATGGGTGGGCACTACAAGTGCATGGGCACCGGCGCAGGCAACAGACCGCGCTATGGCTCCCACATTATGGGGGTCATGAATGCCATCGAGTAAGACAAAAACGGGATTATCTGTTTCTGTGTATGCTTGCTCTATTGCCTGTTCCAAAGTTATTGGGCGATAGAGTGGCATGAGCGCAATGACACCTTGCACAGCACCGTCGCCGACCTCAATTCTTTTTTCGAGCATGGCAAATTTTTGCCTGTCCGCGATAGAACAAGGAATATTGCGGCGTTTTGCTTCGGCACGAATAGTGTCAATGCCTTCACCCTCAGCACCGAAGGCAAAAAAGATTTTTTCTATCTCACGTTGTGCTCTTAATGCTTCTAAAACAGTGCGTCTGCCATAGATGCCTTGTGTTGATTGTGTGTTTTCTTCAAGGTGTTGAGATACCATTATATTGCTTTCAATCGGGAAAATTCAGCCGAAATGCCGTATTTTCGTGGTTCTTAATAATTATTCACAGCAAAAATACGGCTCAAATACTATGGTTGAACTTGAAACATTCCCTAATCCCAGACCGGAGCGCCCCTATACGATAACGCATGTATGCCATGAGTTTACATCGGTATGTCCAAAAACAGGGTTGCCCGATTTTGCAACGGTGACCATTCGGTACATTGCCGCAGAGGTATGTCTGGAATTAAAAGCATTGAAATATTACTTTCTCGAGTACAGAAACAAAGGTATATTTTATGAAGCTGTGACCAATGCTATTCTTGATGATTTGGTGGCTGCATGCCACCCCATTGAGATGACCATTACCACAGAGTGGGGTGTTCGTGGCGGTATGACATCCGTCATTGAAGCTAAATATGTGCGAGAGTAAGTTATGGCATTAACCCGCATAGCTAAAGAGTTTCGCTGGGAAATGGGACATAGACTTCCTTTCCATGAGGGCTTATGTCGTAATCTGCATGGGCACTCTTATTCCATGCGTGTGGAAATTGAAGGTGAAACTGATACTCATGGTATGGTCATGGACTATTATGATATAAAAACGATAGTTCAACCTATTGTGGATACGCTCGACCATGCGTTTTTGTGTGATGAAGGCGATGAGGTGATGAAAGAGTTCTTTCGTTCCAATCCCATGAAAACAGTTATGGTTCCCTTTTATACAACAGCAGAAAATATTGCTGCCTATATGTTAGGACATGTGTGCGAAGCATTGGCAGCCACATCCTCTTCCGTTCATCGTGTGATGATTCGTGTCTATGAAACCGAAAAAACATACGCAGAAGTTGAGCGTGTGATATCATGAGAAGATTATTACAAACGGAATACTGATTTATGAGTGTACGAGTTCGATTTGCCCCATCTCCGACGGGCTTTGTTCATATCGGAAGTTTGCGAACAGCTTTATATAATTATCTTTTTGCCAAGCATCATGGCGGAGTGAATATTCTTCGTATAGAAGATACTGACCGCACACGGTTTGTTGAGGGTGCCGAAGAAGAAATTATTGCTACTTGTCGTTGGGCAGGTATAGAGTTTGATGAAAGTACGGAAAAGAGTGGTCCCTATGGACCGTATCGTCAATCCGAGCGCACAGAGATTTACCGCACCCATGCCGCAATGTTGCTCGAAAATGGCAATGCATATTATGCTTTCGATACGGCGGAAGAATTAGATAAAATGCGTGAACGCCAACAAGCTGCCGGCATCGCTCCCAAATATGATCGTTCGATTATGCGCAATCAATACACCTTGGGTGAAGATGAAACACGTCGTTTGCTTGAGGAAGGTGCCGAATATTGTATTCGGATGAAAGTGTCGCTCCATGCCGAGATTTCATTTGTCGATAGTATTCGCGGACCGGTAACATTCCAAAGCCGTGATGTGGATGACCAAATTCTTATGAAATCCGACGGATTTCCCACATATCATCTTGCGAATGTTGTGGATGACCGTTTAATGCAAATTACCCATGTTATTCGCGGTGAAGAATGGTTGCCATCCACACCCAAGCATGTTTTGCTTTATCAGGCATTCGGTTGGGAAGCACCGCAATTTGCTCATTTACCTTTATTGCTCAATGAAGATCGCTCAAAAATGAGTAAACGCAAGGGTGATGTGTTTGTCTATCAGTTCCGTGAAAAAGGTTTTTTTGCAGAAACATTAGTGAACTTTGTTGCTTTGCTCGGTTGGAATCCTACCGCAGACCGTGAGATGTTTACCCTTCAGGAAATGATAGATACTTTTACTTTGGAAAAAGTGAATAAAGCGGGAGCTGTGTTCGATTATAAAAAGTTGGAATGGATGCAGTCAGAGTATATGAAAAAATCCGCACCCGAACATTTTGTTAATACTGTGAGGCAGAATCTTGAAAATAAAGGAATTATGGATGTGGATGATGCGTATATCACCCGTGTTATTACTTTGTTGAGAGAAAGAGTACAATTTCCGCATCAGATAGCAGATTTCGGTCGTTATATGTTTGAAATTCCAAAGGTTTACGATGAAGAGTTCAGAAATAAAGTCTGGACAGAAAAGGCACAGCAGGCATTACCCGAAGTCATAGCCATTTTACGTTCAGCCGAGGATTTTAGCCATACGGCGCTTCATCAGTCGGTGCAAGCGTATCTGGCAGAAAAGAAAATGGGCTTCAAAGATGTGATGAATCCATTGCGCTTATTAGTAACGGGCAAATCCGTCGGTGCCGGTATGTTTGAGACGATGGAAGTTTTAGGAAAACAGGCAACTTTAGATCGTATAGATGCCATGCTTGAATTGTTGGGACGGTAATTGCGGATGAGCGTGATTATGGAGCGTACAGTGATATGTTTATATCGTTATCCGGCATTATTCATGCTTTGCGCAATGATGTGCATAGGAGCAAGTTGTGGCAGCAATACCGTTCAAGACACGAAGGTGCATAATGACGATAATAGCTTGAAAAATAAATCATTACGCAAGTGTATCAATGAAAGAACGTCGAAATCCATACTACGTTGGGGTGAGTATGACCCGGTAAGCGGTATAACACGTGCCTATCAATGGGGTGGTGACTTACAACTGAAAAAGCTTGAACGGGAGAATTTCAAAGAGCAATACACAGAAGAAATGGTCTTAAAGACCGATGAACACAGTTTCTGCATATCTTTGTCGGAAACAGTAAAAACGTTTGAGAAAGTGCCTACACTCAATTCACCGGGACCAATATCGCGGTTTATTGAGTATTATCCGGCGGCGAATAAAGATGTGTTTCGAGCAGTATGGAATCCGCGATACAGAAATATCGGCAATAAAGATTTCAGAGCAATTTATGACACATTAATGACAGCGGTGCCGGACGCGGGTCGTTGGTAAGTGATAGAGTCTAATACATTGTCAATTTTTGATTTACCTATAGTAGGTTCATGAGTTCAACAATAACCATATTGATAGTAGATGATAATCCGGACTTTTGTTCATCATTAGCGGATATTGTGAAAGGTTTGGGATGGAAACACATTATCTGCAATTCCCCTGAGCAAGCCATGTCACTCTTAGAAAAAAGTGCCCCCTCGATTTCATTGATGTTACTGGACATAGAGTTCTCCACATCTTCTTTGACCGGTATTGATATGTTAGCACATTCCGTAAGAGCATATCCGACTATACCAGTGATTATGATTTCCGGTAAAGGTACTATCGAAAATGCCGTGAAATCCACAAAACTTGGAGCAGTAAATTTCATCGAGAAAAATGTGTTAAGCTCCGACCGTTTGCGTGAAGTTCTGCTAAGCACCGTCGAAAAGATTAATGGTATTCGTGAGAACCAAGAGTTACTTGCCATTATCCATCAGCAAGGCATTGTTGGTCGCAGCAGAGCCATGGCTGCTGTTGCGGATAAAATCGTGCGTTTCGGTAAAACGGATCTGAATGTGCTTATTACAGGGGAAACAGGTACCGGGAAAAAATTGGTTGCTCGTGCCTTGCATGCAGTAAGCCGTCGCAGTAAATACACAATGGTGACTGTGGACATTCCCAATATTCCGCGAGAATTATTCCAGAGTGAGCTTTTTGGTCATGTGAGAGGTGCTTTCTCCGGCGCATTAGAAAATAAGAAAGGTCTGTTTCATCAAGCCAATCGCGGCACCTTGTTCCTTGATGAGATAGGTGATTTGTCGCCCGAATTACAAGCAAATTTATTACTCCCGATAGAAGAGCGCATTGTCAGACGAGTGGGGTCGGTTGAGCCTGAACAAGTAGATTTACGTTTTGTCTCCGCTACGGATAAAGATTTGGTTGAGGCAATGAAAGAAGGCGAGTTCCGTGAACAACTCTATCATCGTTTACGTGAATGTGAAGTACATTTACCTTCCTTGGCTGATCGTAAAGAAGATATACCGCTTA
>JAYRWZ010000470.1:0-1736 GCA_041917875.1 Chloroflexota bacterium
GCAATGGTAAAATTGAGTGATCCTGTTTCGATTGAATTAGCGTCAAGCAAGGCAACAATAAAATCGAGCATTTGTTGTGCAGATTTTTTTACTTTTTGGGAAAGTTCGGATAATTCCTTTTTGGAAAATCTTTCTTCGTATCGTAACTGAGTTTCTGCAAGAAGCATAATGCTTGCGACATAATTTTTTAAATCATGAGCAACAATTCCCAGCAATTCGTTTTTTTCATTATTCGTTTCAGTAAGCTGATCTAATGTTTTGGCTAATTCTTTATTAATATATGCCGTTTCCTCTTGTTTTTTTTCAATTTCTTTATATGCAATGGAAAGTGAATGTTCCTTGTGTTCCAATTCATCCAAAGTGCGAGCAAGTTCAACATTTTTCAGACGATAAATTTCTCGTTCTTTGAGGGCTTTCTCAATTGCAAGTCGTGTTTCCATGACAGCAATTAATTTTTGTTTGTCTGCATTTAAGATTTGGTCGCGAATTTTCGATGAAGCCACGAATAATCGTAAAGATTCTTTGTATTCACCCATCATTTCTGCCGAAGCCGATGCGCCAAGCAACAAATCTGCTTGTATAGTTTTTGCACCGATTTCTTCCGCTATTTGAATACCCTCGGCATAAATTGCAAGCGATTCTCCATAATTACCTGCAAGCCGTTCCGTAGCACCAATTTCTAAGAATACTTCAGCACGACCTTGCGGTTCATTTAATTCTGTATAAATGAAAAGTGCCTCCCGATGGCATTTGAGTGCCATTTCAAAATCATTGCGGCGCTGATAGACATTCCCTATATTGGTTAAACATGTGGCATAACTATGTTTATCTCCAATTTTTTTTGTTAATTCAAGAGATTGATTCTGATAATCCAAGGCAAGTTCATATTCGGAAAGCAACTCATAGTTCTGCCCTATATTGCGAAGAGTTTTAGCGATGCCGAATTCATTGTGGAACTCCTTGAAATACTCTAATGACTGAAATAAATATTGTAAAGCAGTTTGATGATGTTTAAGTTTATAATAGACTCCGGCTATATTATTTGAGGCAATCGCAATCCCCTGTTTATCATTCGTTTCTTCTTGGATGGCATGAGCTTTTAACAAATAGGCAAGTGCTTCGTCAAACTGGGCAACCATTTGATAACAATTGCCAATATTGCTGTAACACATCGCCATACCGAACTTATTGCCCATTGCCTCGAACAAATGCAAAGCAAAAGTATGTGACTCAAGAGCAGAATCATAATTGCCCAAACGGAATTGAATATTACCAATACCCGAATACACTTGGGCTTCCCCGCGTTTATCGCCGATTTCCTGAAATACATTGAGTGCTAGTTGTGTGTAGCGAAGTGCTTCATTGTAATTGGAAAGCATAAAAAAAGCACTGCCGGAATTATGTAAACCCCGTGCTACGCCTTCCCTATACATTGCTTTTTCGGCATACGCTAATGCAACTCTCGCCATTTCAAGAGCCGTGGTGGGTGCTGCACCCTGTAACCGCCATGCCTTATCATTGAGAGCGTCTGCTTTACCTTTGTCGTCTTTAACGCCACTGATAACCTCATCAATGTACGATGGGAAAAACTGTTTATCTCTATGTTCTGTTTGATGTTCCAATAGAATGTGTCCTAAATCACATAAAGAGCATGCAAGAAATATACCAATCGCAGTTTGAATTAAACACCGACATTTTATCTTTAATATTTTCAATTAGTTAATCACAGTTAAAAC
>JAYRWZ010000471.1:0-4016 GCA_041917875.1 Chloroflexota bacterium
TCGACATTCTTTTCATCAAGCACGGCAGTTATTTTTTTATAGGTTTGTTCAATTAACTCTGTGATATTCATTGCGTAATTCCTTGTAAATCATTTTTATAAAGTAGTGACAAAAACGTAATTAAGAATTGCTCGGCGGCAATTGTCCGAGCGATGCTTTCAACGCAAGAATTTCGGGGTCTTCCGATGGCGGCGGCAATTTACCCATAGAAGCTTTTAATGCCAATAATTCATCATCCACAGTGGAAGCCGTCGCTAATTGTTTGAATTGCATATCAAGTGAAGTATTTTCGCCCGCAAGTGTTTCAAAAGCTTCTGCCTCGGATTCAAGTTTTTCGATTTTGGTTTCATATTTGTCAAACTTGCTAAAGGCATCAGACCCGACGCCACTGAACGATTGAGCAATCTGCTTTTGTGCTTTGGCAGCTTGTGAACGTGCAATAAGCGTACTTTGGCGGCTGCGCGCTTCTTCCAGTTTGTTCTTGAGCATATTGAGTTGCTCACGCATCTTGTCGGAAGTGGTTTTTGCTTGCACATAGATCGGCTCAAGGTCAACTGCATTTTTTTCGGCAAGAGTTTTCTTTTGCAAAGCTGCTTTGGCTAAATCCTCACGATTGGCATTGAGGGCTTGCACGGCTTTCTGGTGCCAGTCGGCTGACTCTGCTTTAGCTTTAGCGAGTTTGCGTTCTAACGATTTTTCATTGGCAATAGCATTGGCTACGGCGAGAGTGGCTTTGTTTACCGACTCTTCCATTTCAAGCACCATTTGCTTGAGCATTTTTTCGGGATCTTCGGCTTTGTCTAATGTATCATTCACATTAGCTTTGAAGATGTCCGTGATTCGATTGAAGATACCCATAGTTTCTCCTCTGTGTATAATAGAGTGTGTGACATACTTTCCGTAAGAACGGTGCAGATGCTACGAATGACATTCCATCAAGTTGCATCGCCGATTATATGCAAATATACAGAACACGCACAAAACAAATCAATGCTTAATCCGACTTTATACAATCATGTTTAGGTAATTTTGCACACTTTTTCAAAGGATTAACCATGAATTTTGACTTTAGCTCAATCTCCAAAGCCGCAGAACGTTTGAAATCCGGCATGGAATCTATGAGAGAACAGGCGCATAAAACCATAGTCACCGGCGAATCCGGAGGCGGCTTAGTTAAGGTGACCATGAATGGTACTTTTACTGTTCGAAGTATTGAAATTGATGAATCGTTGTTGACAGACAAAACGGTCTTGCAAGATTTGATCGTAGCTGCAATCAATATAGCCCATGACAAAGCAGAGAAATCTATGCAAGAACAGATGTCGTCACTAACCGGTGGTTTGTCCATTCCCGGAATGCCTTTTTAAGCAATTCACACAGAATTTTACTACAATATGCACTATACATCAGAATCAATAGAAACCGTTGTGGAACTGTTCACTTCCTTGCCTTCTATCGGGCGAAAAACCGCTCAGCGCCTTACATTTTATTTATTGCGTCAACCCCGCGAAACTGTGGACAAGTTTTCTTCGGCATTACAAGATTTAAAGAATAATGTGCGCTTTTGTTCACATTGTTTTAACTTTACGGAACAAGATCCTTGCATCATTTGTACTTCAACAAAAAGAGATAAATCAATTATTTGTGTTGTCGAGGACCCGAATGATGTGTTGGCTATTGAAAAAACCGGTGAATATAAAGGTTTATATCATGTATTGCATGGTGCATTAAATCCGTTGGATGGCATAGGTCCCAATGATTTAAAAATTAAAGAACTCATTACACGGCTACATACGGATGTGCATGAAATAATTTTAGCTCTTAATCCGAATGTTGAAGGTGAAGTCACCACACAATATCTTGCAAAAATTACGGCACAACTTGATATAAAAACTACACGTATAGCTCGCGGCATTCCAATTGGAAGCGATTTAGAATTTGCTGATGAGGCAACCCTGTCGCGTGCTTTGGAAGGTAGAATTCAACTATGAATAAACAATGGTATGTGACATGGTTTGAAAGTTCATGGTATAGAGAATTATATTCACACAGGACTATAGATGAAGCAAAAACGGCTGTCTCACTCGTCGAAGCCATGAATCTACCTAAGCGCGCACGTGTTTTGGATTTATGTTGTGGTGCAGGCAGACACGCGGCGGCATTGGCAGAGCAAGGTTTTATCGTTACAGGTATTGATTACAGCGAATATTTAATAAATGTTGCAAAAAACGAATACGGTGAAATACCGCATTTAGAACTTTATCGTTGTGATATGAGAGAGAATTACCCTAATAAGCCATTCGATGCAATTGTTAATTTTTTTACAAGTTTTGGCTATTTTGATACAGATGAAGAAAATGCAGCCGTCATTGCAAATATTTCCGAATCATTAACCGACAATGGATATTTTCTTCTTGATTACCTCAATGCAGAATATGTTAAAAAAAACATTGTTCCTTTCAGCATAGATTCATTCGATACGGCGATGATTGAATCTCGAAGAAGTATTCATATCAACACAATTGTAAAAAAAATTACAGTTATTCCTAAATATGGTGAACGAGAAGAATTTGAAGAAAATGTAAAACTTTATTCTCAACCAATATTGAAAATGATGATTGAAAACAATGGATTTGCAGTAGAAAGTATTCATGGCAATTATGATGGCAGCGATTTCGACGAAGAACAATCGCCGCGATGTATTATCGTAGCTAAAAAATTATGAAAACGTCAGGACTCCTCATACTTTGTGTTTTATTTTTCTCAGGTTGCGATATTTTTTCCACTCGTACTCCTGAAAATCCGCTGAATATAGGGGGAATTTTTACTCCGCCTACTTCGGCATCATTGGTAATTGAAAATTTATTAAATGCAATTAAAGAAAAAAACACGGAGAACTATGTTTTGTGTTTGGCTGATACGACACGAAATGCTCGACAGAGTTTTCGATTTTATCCCTCAAGCGATGTTTCAGCACGTTTTTTCACATTATTCTCACAATGGTCGCTCAACAATGAAAGACAATATATTCTTTCGCTTTTTTCAAAATTACCGAATGATGAGATACCTTTACTTAGTTTAACAAAAAACCGTTTTGACGTCATTACCCCCGATAGTGCAATTTTTGTGTCGGATTATGAGTTGACAGCAAATCACAGCATAACGTCTGCGCCGACAAAGGTAAAAGGAATTCTCAGATTAACTCTTATCCCCGACAGAACCGGCTTATGGTCAATTAGCAGATGGACTGACGGTAATATTGAAACAGGTTCGGAGGTCCAATCAACTTGGAGCGAATTAAAAGCACAATTTTCAAACTAAATTTCATTCTTTACTGCAATCATGAAAGCATTAATAGTATTCAGTGTAATCTTCACTTCTATGTATAAGATTTTAGCCCAAAGTCCGACATACTCACAACCGGATAATTCACTGTGTAAAATTCGTTTGCCCGAAATTATTAACGCTCACAGACCAACAATACTACCTGTGCTTTCACCCGACGGTAAACGATTATATTTTGACAGAAAACAATATATAAACAATATCGGAAACTATAAAGACCCTGACGATATATGGTATTCCGACAGAAAAAGCGGATATTGGACTGAACCGCAAAATGCTGAAATTCCGATAAATTCTCGTGGATCAGATGTATTGTTTTCAATCACACCTGACGCGAAACGTGCATTGCTCTATGGTGCTTACCCGAATAAACAAGGAAAAATAGACACAGGTTTTGCTATTGCACAGTGGAACGGACTACGATGGTCAAAACCACAACGATTATTTATCAAAAATTATAAAAATAAGAACTTTTCGTTTTATGGAAATTTAAGTGCTCATGAAACTGTCTTACTTTTGGCTATTGAAACACAAGACTCAAGAGGCGATTTAGATATTTATGTTTCTTTTCTTAATGAGTTTACAAATGAATGGTCGGAACCAATGAATCTTGGTGATGATATAAACAGCTCATCATTGGAATTATCTCCATACTTAGCCAAAGATGGTAA
>JAYRWZ010000472.1:0-2902 GCA_041917875.1 Chloroflexota bacterium
AATGGTGCTGATGATAATGCTTCCGGAACAACAGGCTTATTACTTTTAGCGCAATCCATGTCAACAATAGCCAATGACCTTGAACGCGATATTGTATTTGTTGCTTTCAGCGGTGAAGAAAAAGGGCTTTATGGTTCGCGAGCTTTTGTCGAAACGTCTCCATTACCATTACAACAATGTGTGGCTATGTTCAATATGGATATGATAGGCAGAAATGATAGCAATACGCTCTCTGTCGGAGGGAATTCTCGTTGTCGTGAATTAGCAGATATCAATGAAAAAGAGAATCAAAAAATGTCTTATCCGTTCGTTATCAAGTATGATGCTGAGCAATTTTTCTTTAGAAGTGATCAAGCGAATTTTGCAAAGAAAAAAATACCTGTGTTATTTTATTTCAGTGGGGAACATGCTGATTATCATAAAGTAACAGATGAAATTTCTAAGATTAACTTCGATAAGTTATTACGGATAACAGAGCTATGTGGACGTACGGCCGTAAAAACTGCTAATTTACAAGTACGATTGCCGTATTCTCCGCAAAAGGGAGATGAATGAAAGAGGTGAGTCATTGAGTTTTTTTTGATTGGCTTACCGCATCGATAATCTACATTTTTTATATCGATGAACATTGTGCGTAGTTACATTTGTTCATTGCTGAACAAGAACATAGAAGAAAAAGAACTAAATCAAGAATCGTCAAAATATTGCAGAGGAATCTGCTTTGTAATGGACTTTGTCAGAAAAAAAAGTAAATACTATGAATGCTTTTTTTTTCATGATAGATTAAGTCTTCATTCTCAAAACCGTAATTTTGCTTAAAATTTATGTTTCACAAAATAAAGTGTTAATACTATGAAACACACAACACGTAGTATGCTGATGGCATGTTTGATGCTTATTGGCGCAGTTATTTCTACAAAATCGCAAGAACCGACATGGCAGAATGCTCAGCGGTATGGTGGTATTGGTAAAGAATTTGGTGCAGCCATTGAAGTGAATGGTGCAAGTGTTTATTCATGCGGAAGTTTTTCTGCAACAACGATAATGGGAGCAGCTCTTTTGACTTCTTCCGGCGGCAGCGATATATATGTGGGGCGTTTTACCCAACAAGGGCAAGCCGTTTGGGCTCAAAGAGCGGGTGGCTCAGGAGATGACAGGGCAACTGCTTTGGCAGTAAGTGCCGATGGTGATGTCTATGTTACCGGTTGGTTTAGCGGCACCGTTACATTTGGTTTGCAGCAACTTGTCAGTGCCGGTGGGCGTGACATATTTGTTGCCCGATATAATGCTAATGGTGTGTTGCAATGGGTAAAAAGGGCCGGTTCGGCACAAGATGATATGGCTGAAGGTATAGCGATTGCCGGAAGTAACATCTATATAAGTGGTTCATTTAAGGATTCGACCCGTTTTGGCAATCTCGTAATGATGCGTGCAGTAGGCAAAACCGATTTTTTTGTAGCATCATATAATCTTAGTGGGACTGAGCAATGGTCACGACAAGGCGGCTCAACAAATATGGCATCGGCTCTTGATGTTGTTGCAACCGCAACGGGTGTATATGTCGGCGGTTCATTTACCGATTCACTAAAACAGGTTGGTGTTGTCGTTTCCGCCGGTGGTCATGATGCTTTTGTTGCAAAATATTCTTCAGCGGGAACATTTCAATGGGTTCGCCGTTGGGGGCGATCCCAAGACGATATGATCAATGATATGGCTTTGACGCCGAATCAACGCTTAGTTCTTGGCGGTGCTTTCAAAAGCGATACCATCAATTTTAGTGCTACGGCATTGGCAAGACCGGGAACTTCCGGCGGTTTTATGGCACGCATTGATACAGTAAATGGTGCACCCGATTGGGCTGTTCGCGTGGGCGGAGCCGGCGTCAATGCAGTGACAGGAGTTGCCGCAGATGCCGTAAATGCAATGTATGCTACAGGTATATTTTCTGCACCATATTCACAGGGAGCTATTGCACTTACTCATGCCGGTGGCGCGGATGTATTCGCAATCAAATATACTTCTGCCGGAGTGCTGGAATTTGCACGTTCTGCCGGTGGAGAATCCGATGACGCAGGCAATGGTGTCGCTGCGGGAGCCGGCGGAGAATCATATTATACCGGTACCGTATTTTTTAGAGGAACTTTTGATCAAATTACTCTCGGCGCAAATGGTGATAATGATGCTTTTATTGCACGGTTATCGGCAATTTCCGGGATTGATGCCGGTGTGGTCTCTGTACTTACCCCAACGGTTCCATTTGCACAAGGTGGACAACAAGTCAGTGTCATTGTGAAAAATTATGGAACACAACGATTGGATTCTGTACGCATCAGTTGGACATTTAACGGCACGCCACAAACCACAGTACGACATACAACAGCTATACTGCCTGGACAAACGGCAACGGTTGTATTAGGCACTCCGGCATTTCCCGCAAAAACATTGTCAACAATAACCGCTACAACTCTTTTCCCAAATGGATTAACAGATAATAATGATGCAAATGATGCCCGAACTGTGCAAAGGGGTCCCGGATTATCAACCGGTGAATATACCGTTGGCGGTGCTTCTCCCGATTTTGGTTCGATACAACTTGCCAATGACTATCTCCATATTGCCGGTGTATTGGGGCGTGTCACAATGAATATTCGTTCAGGCAATTATGAAGGTCCATGGGAAATTACAACAATTCCCGGATTAACAGGTGAACGTCGTCGTATTGAATTTCGTCGCGATGATAATCAAACAACGAACCCAGTGATTTCTTACAATGCAATTTATCCTAATAATAATTATGCTTTGACGATACAGGGTGCTGACTGGATCAGCTTTACCAATATTAATTTTGCAAGTTTGGGAACAAGTGCATTTTCACGCGTAGCATTATTAACAAATAACACAC
>JAYRWZ010000473.1:0-5128 GCA_041917875.1 Chloroflexota bacterium
AAGAGTCAAAAGGGCTGAAAGGATTGTCAAAAAACTTCGCAATCTGTCGGTCAATATCCACCTTGATGATGTTTTGGAAAGAGCCGGTGCCGGCACAATCGGTCGTCCTCATATAGCTGCTGAGATGGTCAAGAATGGTTATGTGAAAGATTTGAAGAACGCTTTCGATAGATTTTTAGCTAATGGCAAACCGGCTTTTGAGGGCAAGCCCAAATTTCATGTATCTGAGGGTGTGGACCTTATCAATGCTTCAGGCGGACTTGCTGTGTTGGCTCATCCCGGGCAAATGAGTTACGATCGGCTTCACTACATCATTGAATGCGGTATTGACGGTTTAGAAGTTGTCCATCCTTCCCATCCATTAGATATTCGTGTCTATTACCATAATGTAGCGATGCACTATTGGCTTTTAGAAACCGGCGGCTCCGATTTTCATGGGACCAGAGCGTATGATGAGTCGAACTTTGGGGAATTTGTCGTGCAACCTTCGGCAGTTGAATCTATGTTAAACCATCTTGCAAAACGCTGAGCTACCTGCCATGAGCAGATTTCCAAAACCTCTTCGCTTCATTCTGCTTTTTTTACTGTTGTATAGCGGTTTTTTTATTATTCGCAGCAGTTTTGTCATTGAATCTACGCGCTATTTTTGCTTATTCGATGATGCTATGATATCAATGCAATATGCTCAAAATCTGGCTCAGGGACATGGACTTACATGGAATGCTTATGAAAAAGTGGAAGGTATTACCAATCCCTTATGGACCTTGGGTATGGCTATGTTTCATAGTGCAAATATTCCACACAACTATACATCACTCTGTATTCAAATTCTCGGCTTTGTATTTTTATCATTGCAATGTATTGTTATCTGGAATGTAAGTGAACGATTGTTTCCCACAATAAACATAATTCCAATTGTTGCAACTATATGCACAGCAATGTATTTACCATTTCTTACGTGGTCATTGACCGGAATGGAAGTATCTGTGTGCGCGCTGCTGATTACGTATGTGTTATCAAAAATAGAATTATACAAAGAGAGCAACACAGTGCCGTGGAAAGAAATTCTGCTATTAGCTCTCGGGACTTGTATCAGAATTGACATGATTGTGCCCGCTTTAATTCTTTTAGCAGCGTTAACAATAAAATCAAGAGTACTGCAACCAAGAACGCTTATTATTGGTTTAATTTCTTTTGCAGGAATACTTGGCTTGCAAACATTGTTGCGATGGAACTATTATGGAGAAATCTTACCCAATACATATTACTTGAAAATGACAGGCATCGCACCGCTGTACCGTATAACGAGAGGACTATTTTCAACGGCAAAATTTATATTTTTTTTTAACCCCTTTCTCGTCTTTTTCCCTTTTATATATCTCGTCAAAAATCGTAATATTACTCTTTATACCATTGCGGCATTATTTATAGGACAACTATGTTATAGCTCGTATGTGGGTGGGGACGCATGGGACTGGTGGGGAGGTGCTAATCGCTATGTCGCATTGGCTATTGCACCATTTTTTATTTTGATTGCAGCTTCGCTCTATCATTTATATACCATAGCCGCAAATTCTTTCTCTTTCATACACAAGAAAAAAAGAATTCTCGCTCCATTGGCTATCACATTATTACTCATTCAGATAAATTTTCAGAAGGATGGCAGCTCACTTGCTACATGGTTGCTTATTGACACACCTTTCGGAACAGAAGATAATAAGAGGAATGTGGAAATAGCTCTATTATTACAACATACATCACCCCAAGCAACCATTGCAACAGCTACAGCCGGGTCAATGCATTATTTTACTCAAAGAACAATGTTTGATATGTTAGGGAAAAATGACATTTATATTGCTCGACTTCCGGCAATCATACCAAAAAATAAGAATAAATATATTAGTTTTCATCCCGGTCATAATAAATTTGATTATCGCTACTCTATCGAAGAAAAGAAACCAGATATTATCGCAGGTATTGATGAAAATGACCCACAAGTAAAAACATTGCTTGTCGGCTACCGGAGAGATACGTATAAAAACCATGTTCTCTATTCTAAAATAGAATCAAAATTTTTATCTGATTATAGAAAAAAAATACTCACTTCACAAAATGAAAGGAATGACAATGAACATCGTTGAAGGCGATTTTAATGGGGCAAATATGAATATTGCCATAGTGGTTGCCCGCTGGAACTACTTTATTGTTGAAAAATTATTAGATGGAGCATTGGACGGCTTACGAAGACATGGTGCAAATATTGACTCTCAGGTCACAACTCTCTATTGTCCCGGTTGTTATGAAATACCGACCATAACGAAAAAAGCTGCATTATCCGGCAAATATGACGCTATTATTACTCTTGGTGCTGTTATTCGCGGAGCAACACCGCACTTCGATTATGTGGCAAGTGCAGCGGCAAGTATAAATTCTATTGCTGTTGACACGGGTATTCCATGTATTTTCGGTGTGTTAACCACCGACACAATAGAACAAGCAATCGAACGCAGTGGCACAAAAGCCGGAAATAAAGGTTTTGAAGCCTCAATGGTTGCCATTGAAATGGTCAATGTTCTCCGTAAAATATAATTCTTCACAAGTCTGTTTATGTAATTACCAAGAAATTCTGAGTACTTCAGCCATAGTTGGAATAATATAAACAGACTTATGCTTTTCGTACCGTAAATTCGGTAATTTCGGGATCTATACCAATACGAAGCGGCGGACCTACTACTCCCACACCTCGATTAACATAGAGTTGTTGATATTTATCGGAATACAAACCTGCCCATTGCTTATATACCACTTGTGCAACACTCATCTCCACACCCAGAATATGAACGCCAACTTGACCGCCATGCGTATGACCGGAAAACATTGCATCCACATGTGTCTTTTCTCGCACTTCTTTATCCCAAAATGTTGGGTCATGTGCCAATAAAAGAGTAGGGTTGTCCGGCTGTAAATTTTTGAGAGCTTTATCCAATTTAGCAAATGATTGACGCAATCCCGTATTATCCACACCCGCAATTTGAATATATGCACCATCAATACTCAGCACACGATTTGCATTGATAAGTAGCTCAACATCGGATTCTCGTATCATTGAAATTAATCGTTTATGATCACTATATTCAGAATAATGGTCATGGTTTCCCAAACAGGCATACACACCTATATTAGCTTTGATTTTTTGTATATCTTTAGCAATAGAAGGAAATTCATCAGACCTGAAATTGACAAAATCTCCGGTCATAAAAACTAAGTCCGGCGATAATGTATTAATTATCCGTCGAACTTCTTGTATATGCGCTCCATTGGGTATTGAACCGGCATGCAAGTCAGAAATCTGGACAATTTTCAATCCCTCTAAAGCCCGTGGTAAGTCTTTTATTGGTAAGTCAATGGAATTAACATGAAAATTTGTTACTTTACGCAACAATCCATCCCCGACGATAATAAACGGCGCAGCAGCCAATGACCATCCTACATTTTTGAGTATTTCTCTGCGTGGTACATTTTCCGGTTGTCTTTCGGTTAATAAAGTAGCTTTTTTTCGGAAAAAAATTTTATTTCTTGACCATCGAAATAATTTTGTTGCATCATTGAATAACAATACCATAGCAATGGGTAACTTAGGTAAATACCATATAATAACTGTATTGTACAGCATTAAATCAAACATCGGAATTGCGCCGATATTCATGCGTCGTACATTCACATAGATATTGCCGATAACAGCCAAGAACATCACGATGTATGGCACGGTATAAAACAGTGTGCTCCATTGTTTTTGCTGTACAAACTTCTTCCAGCGATGCAATACATAAACATCCGTTAAAAGAAATATGACCTGAAGAACAATAATAAATACAAGAAAAGATGCTTTGTTCATAGAAACAATTAAGTGGTGATATGTATGCGAATGAACAACCCCTCTGCTTCGGCAAGCAATTGATGATGTTCATCGCGTATTTCACCTTTGATGACGAACTTGCGCCCATGTTCGCTTATGTGAGTGGCTTTTATGTGCAAAGTCTGCCCTGTTGGCGTTGGTCTGTGATAACGAACATTCAATGTACCTGTTGGTGCTTTAATTCCTTGTCCTGAAAGTGTTTTCCCCATAACTTCATCAAGAAGAAGCGCGACAAAACCTCCATGCATAATCCCTAAAGAGCCATTCATAAACGGCGGGGGTATGAACCAAGATTCTGCGGTTTTTTCTTGCTCATTATAGAGGAATGAAAGCTGTAAACCGTTAGGATTAGCATCGCCACAACCAAAGCATGTATTGTCTTTTCTGGGGCGCAAAAAACGAAGATGACTCGGCATATTTATAGGTTCGATGACGGATGTCTTTGATGTATCGGGATGACGGAATTGAAAAAAATCTCCGAATGGCTCAATATATTCCGTCAGGTGCATGAGTGCAGGCATTGCTATGCGTCCCGTTCCACCTACTTTTGCTTTATGATATAAAATTCCATCATCCGAAACCGTTAAAGAGTCCTGATCAAATGGTACGGACAGTGTATCATGATACCATAATTTATCATTTTCCCATCGTTGATAAACTATTGGTGTATCAAAAGGTTGTACAAAATTTATTTCATAACCTGCGGGCGAATAATACGGATAATCGGTATATTTCCCCGTTGTATTTTCTTTTAATCGAGTAAAAAACACATGAATAAACGGTTTATCATCTATTTCCACACCATTGTGAAGAACATTTCCTCTTTCATCTATCTCAAAAAAATATTCTTTATGTTTTGTTGTTATATCACTCATTGTAAACCTGCACAAACGATTATTTTTAACAAATTATTGACAGCTATTTTTTAGGTGAGCGTAATGCCGACGAATTAACGGTAATATTATATGACCTATACTGTACAGAATGTATATTGTCCGTAATTTTTTTTTCTGCCAAAAAACCTATCATGGCTGCATTATCAATACAATACTGTATGTCAGGTATAAAAAGTTTGACTGATTTTTTCTGCGCCAACCTCATTAACTCCTCTCGTAATCGGGAATTTGCCGAAACCCCTCCGGCAACGACTAACGTATTTACTTTCATACGTTTCAGTGCATTAAACGATTTTTTCACTAATGGTTCAATAAT